>JAYSXN010000335.1:0-3439 GCA_043717405.1 Gammaproteobacteria bacterium | reverse complement strand
CGAGTCATAGCGGATTTCCGAAACCGCGCCAGTCTCATCAACCGTCGCCAGCACCCGTCCGGCGCCATCGTAAAACAGATAGCTGCGCGCGCCATTGGTATCCTGCGTCATGCGCAGGTGGCCCAGGTTGTCATACAAGTTCTGGGTAACACGGGTAACATTCGCGCCGGACACGAGCCCAACCTCGGAGGACGAGATCACCAGCCCGGCCTGGTTGCGCAACTCGGTCCGGACCATGCCCGTGTCAGACGTCACCACAATCTTGCGCGTGGCATCGAGATAGGCGTACGTCGTCGAAACGGTGTTGGCGTCGTCGTTGCTCGCGGTAGCGACGTCGCGCTGCAGCACGCTGAGCAAACGGCCCATGCCATCGTAGATGTAGTCGCTGACTTCGCTGCCCGTCGGCGCAACGCCGGCCAGGGTGCGGCTGGCGCCATGCACGCTGACCTGCTGGCGCAACAGCCCCTGCGCGTCGTAGGTGAAGCGGGTTACCGCGGTGCCGATGTCGAGTACGCCGAGCCCGCTCGCGTCCAGCGTGGCGAAGCTGGACGTTTGCGCCAGCCTGCCCTGTGCGTCGTAGCCAAAATCGGTGCGTGCCGCCTGGCTTTCCTTGCCCACGATCCAGGCCGTCATCTGCGCAAGGGTCGGCGTCGCGCCGTTGGCCAATGCGCTGGCGTCGTAGAGGCTAGCGACAAAACGCCGGTTCATGCTCGGCAGGCCGATCCCGATTCCACTCGCGTTGTACTGGGTTTCACTGACCGTGCCGGTGCCGTCGATCACGAAGCGCAGCAGGTCGGGATTGGTCGTGTCGTAGATGTAGCGTTGGGTCATCGCCCCCTTCGGCAGGTTGGTGTTGCCGATAAACGTGGGATCGAGGCCATCGGCGTCCGGCTGCTCGAACGTGGTCTGCGTCAGCAGCCGATTGTTGGCGTTGTAGGTGTTCTGGACGGTGTTGCCCAGCTGGTCGCGCTGCAAGAGGACATTGCCGTTGCCATCGTAGGCATAGATCATGTCCGTGGCCGCGGCAGCGCCAGCCACGGGTGCACGCGTCACCCGCGTCAGGTTGCCACTGGCGTCATAGACATAGCTGGTGACGGCGCGCTGACCATTGATGGCGGGGTCGGTAATCGCCGTCAGCTGGCCGGCGGCATCGAATTTATAGCTCCACACGTTGCTGCCATCGCTGACGTCGGTGCTTAGCGCGTTGTAGGTATAGGTAAGCGCGGTGGAGCCACCCTGCACGGACGTAAGCACGCGTCCGCTGGCGTCGTAGGTGAAAGCCAGGCTGATGCCGTCGCTGGTGGTGACGTTGGAAATCTGGATGCTGGTGCCGAAGTACGCATAGGTGGTGCGGAAGCGTTTGCCGTCGTTGGTGGTCGTGCCGGCGCTGCCATCCCAAGTGTTGTCGGTGGCGATGTCGGGCGTCAGATCGGTTTGCACCCATGACAGCCGTCCATTGGTGTCGTAGCCGTACGTGACCTGGCCCTTCAGCATCAGCACGCCCGTGCCGTCCCGCTCTCGCGTGGAAACACTGGTGACACGCAAGGACGCGTCATAGCCAAATTCCATCGTCTCGCCGTTGGCGCCAGTGATGATGGTCAGTTTGTTGCTGGCGTTCCAGGTCAGGTCATAGCCCGCACCAGAAGCCAGGTCGGCAATCCGCTCGAGCCGACCGGCAGTGCCAAGAACGCCGGCGTTGTAGGTCTCCCGAACCTGCGAGCTGCCCTCTGTCCATAACCACTTGCCCGTGCTGCCGCTGCCGGACAACACGATGGTGTCGTGCGCGCCACTGCCGGCGCTCGATGCATAGGCGGCGCGGGTACTGTCCCAGGCGTAGGTGACTACGCTGCCGTCGGCAGTCGCGCGCTCGACGGTGCTGTTGGCAGTGTTGACCGTGCCCGACGCCAGGCGCACGGTGCGCTCGTAGCCGCTCTGCCAGCCGTCGGTGCCGGCAGAAAGGAAGGTACCGCGGCTGTTGTAGGTCCGGCTGAAGTCGGTGTTGAAGCCGCGGCCGAATAGATTCTGGTCCGAGTCGGCAAGCACCAGGTTGCCGCTGCTGATGTTGACCAATTGCGATCCGCGCCCCTGGCCGATGCCCGCCGAGCCCCCTGCTGCGAAGCCCAGCTGCGAAAGCGAGCTGGTGAACAGGCCGAGGCCATTTCCGGAAACGACGGCAACCATGCAGTGAACCCCTGAAGTCCAGCCAACGAAGGTTCGTCGGCTATTCGGGAGTAATCCGGGGCACCGTGCGAAAGTTTAGCTGTCCTCCGTCTGTCCACCTCGCAGCGCACACTCTCATGCGGCGGCAACAGCCGATAACTTTTCCAGTTGCAACCAGGAAGCCGCGCGGTTCATCGCGGCTTCTACATGTCAGGCGAAAGCGATCAGGGCTTGAGTTTCCAGCCGGTCTTGAAGATCCACCACACCGCGGCCAGGCACGCGGCAAGAAAGCCGATGATCGCCGCCGCGCTCACCGCTACATTGACATCCGCGACGCCGTAGAAGCTCCAGCGGAACCCGCTAATCAGATAAACCACCGGATTGAACAGCGTGATTTTCTGCCACACCGGCGGCAACATACTGATCGAATAGAAAGCGCCACCAAGAAAACTTAGCGGCGTCACTATCATCAGCGGGATCACCTGCAGTTTCTGGAAATCATCCGCCCACAATCCGATGATGAAACCGAACAGGCTGAAGGTCACGGCGGTCAGCAGCAGGAAGCACAGCATCCAGGCCGGATGCGCGATGTGGTACGGAACGAATACCCGCGCCGTCAGCAGGATAAGCACGCCCAGCAGCATCGATTTGGTGGCCGCCGCACCGACGTAGCCAAGCACGATCTCCACGTACGACACCGGCGCCGACAACAGCTCGTAGATGGTGCCCGCCCATTTCGGCAGGTAGATGCCAAATGAGGCGTTGGAGATGCTTTCGTTCAAGAGCGCCAGCATAAGCAGCCCGGGAATGATGAAGGCGCCGTAGCTGATGCCGTCGACCGCGCCCATGCGCGAACCGATCGCGGCGCCGAAGACAACGAAGTACAGCGAGGTGGACAATACCGGCGAGGCGATGGACTGGGTGATGGTGCGGAAGGTGCGCGCCATTTCGAAGCGGTAGATGGCCTTGACGGCGTGCCAGTTCATGGTGATGCCTGCTGCGTGCTGCCGCCGTGCACCAGGCTGACGAAGATGTCTTCCAGCGAGCTTTCGCTGGAGTGCAGATCCTTGAAGTCGATGCCCTGCGCTGCAAGCTGCCGCAACAAGGAGGCGATGCCGGTCTGCTCGCCCTGGGTGTCGAAGGTGTAGACCAGCGCATGGCCGCTGTCGGTGAGTTCCAGCGGCAGCGCCGCCAGCGCCGCGGGGATGACTGCCAACGGATTCTGCAACTGCAGCGTCAACTGCTTCTTGCCGAGCTTGCGCATCAGTACCGACTTTTC
>JAYSXN010000334.1:0-3469 GCA_043717405.1 Gammaproteobacteria bacterium | reverse complement strand
TAGGCAGCGGGACCTCGCATGGCAATTGCGGCACGATCACGCCGAGCCACGCGCCGCCGCTGGCGGCACCTGGCGTGTTGCTCAAGGCGATGCGCTGGATGCTGCAGCCCGACGCGCCCTTGTATATTCCGCCCCGACTCGATCCGACGCTCGCGGCGTGGTTGCTGCAGTTTGCATCGCGTTGCAATCGTCGCGACTGGCTGGCTGGCGCGATTGCAAAGGGCCGGCTGCTGCAGGTTTCGCGGCAACTGCTGCAGGGGTTGATCGAGGACAACGCGATGCAGTGCGAGTTTCGCGCGCTGGGTTTGCGCTATGTGCACAAAAGCCAGCGCAGCCTGGATGCCGACTGCGCGGCATTGCCGGGCCTGCTTGAGCTGGGGATCCAGTCGCGGCTGCTCGATGGCACAGCCCTGGCAAGCGACGAGCCGGCGCTGCTGCCGGGGCTGGCCGGCGCAATCCATTTCCCGGGCGATGCCCACTTGCGTCCCGAGCAATTCACCTCGGAACTGGCACGCGTCGTGCGCAGCCAGGGCGGCATCATCGAGGAGGGCGTCGAGGTGAGCGGCCTGTCCTCGGTTGCTGGACGGATAACGGAAGCACGCACCGCTGCGGGCACTCGCCGCGCACGCGACATCCTCGTGGCGCTGGGCCCGTGGTCGGCGCCTTTCCTTCGCGAGCTGAATCTGAAACTGCCGATCCAGCCGGGCAAGGGCTACTCGATCACCTACAGCCCGCCAGCTCTGGCACCAAGGATTCCCATGGTGCTGCGCGAGCACAGCGTCTGCGTCACGGCCTGGGAGACCGGCTTCCGGCTCGGCAGCACGATGGAATTTTCCGGCTACGACGCCTCGCTCAACCCGGTGCGACTCGACGCGCTTGAAAGGGCCGCCGCAGCCTTCCTGCACGAGCCGGTTGGTCCCATGCGACGGGAGCAATGGGCGGGCTGGCGGCCCATGACCTATGACGACCTGCCACTCATCGGCCGCGCACCCCGACATGACAATCTGTGGCTGGCCACGGGCCACGGCATGATGGGCATGGGCATGAGCGCAGTCACCGGCAGGTTATTGTCGGAGCTGATGACGGGCGCGCAGCCGTGTGTTGATCCTGGCCCTTCGAGCCCCGCACGGTTTCTTTAAACTTAAAACTTACGTTGCGCTGCAAACTGGATTTACCCATGGATGTTTTCACGCTGCATCGCGGCACTATTCCCCTTTTGATCAGCCTGCCGCACGACGGGACAGCGCTGCCGGACAGCCTGGCCGAACGCATGGTCGAATCGGCGCGCGGCGTGCCCGACACCGACTGGCACGTGAGCCGTCTGTACGCTTTTGCACGCGAGCTTGGCGCATCGGTTCTGGTGCCGGCCTATTCGCGCTACGTCGTCGACCTCAATCGGCCGCCAGACGACGTGTCCTTGTACCCGGGGCAAAACACGACCGGGCTGTGTCCGTCGCAACAGTTCGATGGCAACGCCGTCTACTTGCCCGGAAAAGAACCGGATGCCGAAGAAATTGCAACGAGGGTGCGCACTTACTGGCAGCCCTATCACGATGCATTGCAATCCGAGCTCGCCAGACTGCGCGCCGCGCATGGGCGCGTGCTGCTCTGGGAGGGGCACTCGATCCGCTCAGTGGTGCCGTTCCTCTTCGAGGGCCGCTTGCCGGACCTCAATTTGGGTACCGCCGCTGGGGCAAGCTGCGTGCCAGCAACGCAAGCGCGGCTCGAGGGCGTCCTGGCCGGGCAGCGAGAGTACACCTGGGTAGCCAATGGCCGGTTCAAGGGCGGCTACATCACGCGCCAGTATGCGCAACCCGCGCACGGCATTGATGCCGTGCAACTGGAACTCGCGCAGTGCAACTACATGGACGAGGACCGCGCTTCGTACGACGAGGGTTTGGCCAGCCGCCTTCGACCCCTGCTGCAGAGCCTGCTGCTCGCCGCGCTGGGCTGATCGCAGCAGCTTCACACTTCCAGCGAAGCGAGGTCTCCCTTGGCTTCCAGCCAGGCCTTGCGGTCGGGCGCGCGTTTCTTCGACAGCAGCATGTCCATCAGCGCGCGCGTCAGCCCGACGTCTTCCATCGTCAGTTGCACGAGGCGACGGGTGTCGGGATGGATGGTTGATTCGCGCAACTGCGGCGGATTCATCTCGCCCAAACCCTTGAAGCGGGTCACGTGCACCTGGCCTTTCATTTTTTCTTTCTCGATGCGCTCGAGCAGGATGCGTTTTTCCTCCTCGTCCAGCGCGTAGAACACCTGCTTGCCGACATCGATGCGGAACAGCGGCGGCATGGCGACAAAGATATTTCCCGCCCGTACCAGCGCCGGAAAGTGGCGCAGGAACAGCGCCGCCAGCAAGGTCGCGATATGCAGCCCGTCGGAATCGGCATCGGCCAGGATGATCACCTTGCCGTAGCGCAAGCCGTCGATGCGGTCATCGCCGGGGTCGCAGCCGATCGCGACCGCCAGGTCGTGCACTTCGGTGGAGGCGAGCACGCCGGAGCTTTCCACTTCCCAGGTGTTGAGGATCTTGCCGCGCAGCGGCAGGATGGCCTGGAAATCCTTGTCGCGCGCCTGCTTGGCGCTGCCGCCGGCGGAGTCGCCTTCGACCAGGAAAATCTCCGTGCGCGACATGTCCTGCGAACTACAGTCGGCGAGCTTGCCGGGCAGCGCCGGGCCTTGCGTGATTTTCTTGCGGACGATCTGTTTTTCGGTCTTGAGTCGCGCGCTGGCGCGGTCGATGGCCAGCTGCGCAATCTGGTTGCCGACATCGACGTGCTGGTTGAGCCAAAGCGAAAACGCATCGTGCGTGGCGTTCTCGATGAAGGCGGCGGCCTGCCGCGAGCTCAGCCGCTCCTTGGTCTGGCCGCTGAACTGCGGATCGGTGAGTTTCAGCGACAGCACGTAGGCGACGCGATCCCACACATCTTCCGGCGCCAGCTTGACGCCGCGGGGCAGCAGGTTGCGGAAATCGCAGAACTCGCGCAGCGCATCGGTCAGCCCCGAGCGCAATCCGTTGACATGCGTGCCGCCTTGCGCGGTCGGGATCAGGTTGACGTAGCTTTCCTGCACCAGATCGCCTTCCGGCACCCAGGCCACCGCCCAGTCGACGATCTCGCTTTCCTTCGACAATTGTCCGGTGAACAGTTCCGGCGGCAGCAACTCCCGCCCCGGCAATTCGCCGAGCAGATAGTCGCGCAGGCCGTTTTCGAAGTACCACTCGTTGCGCTCGCCAGTGGCTTCCTCGAACAGGCTCACGGTCAGGCCGGGACACAACACGGCTTTGGCCCGTAACAGATGGCGCAGGGCTTTCGCCGCGAACTTTGCAGTGTCGAAATATTTCGGGTCAGGCCAGAAGCGCAGACGTGTGCCGGTGTTGCGCTTGCCGACGCTGCCGACGGCCAGCAACGGCGATGCCGGAATGCCATCCCGGAATTCCATCCGGTGCTCGGCGCCGTCGCGCTTGATG
>JAYSXN010000333.1:0-3470 GCA_043717405.1 Gammaproteobacteria bacterium | reverse complement strand
GCGGCTGAAGCCGCTCCCACGGGCTTGCAAATGATGTCCTAGGACATTATAGTCGTGGACATGAATGATTCCACTGACAAATCCCAGTTCGGGTACACCATCGCGGACGTCCAGCGGCTGCTGCGCCGGGTCTTCGACCGCCGCGCCGCCGACCTCGGCCTGACGCGCGCCCAGTGGATGGCGCTGAGCCGGATCGAGCGGGCCGAGGGCCTGACCCAGACCGAGCTGGCACAGGAACTGGACATGGAAACCATCGCCGTCGGCCGGGTGCTTGACCGGCTGGAAGCCGCCGGCTTCGTCGAGCGACGCGCCGATCCGGACGACCGCCGCTGCTGGCGTTTGTACCGCGCACGCAAGTCCGACGCGGTGATGGACGGGATGAAGGTCATCGCCGCGCGACTACGCGAGGACCTGCTGGAGGGCGTGGACCCCGCGGACTTTGCCGTGACCATGCGCGTGCTCGGCAAGGTCAAGGAAACCCTCAGCAAGCTCGATCGCGAGGGCCGGGCGGCCCCGCGCAGGAAGAACGCATGAACGCACAGATGAAGACCGTTGCCCGCCGCGTGCCGCGCTGGGCCTGGATCGCCGGGCCGCTGCTGGTCGCCGGTTTCTTTGGCTGGGAGTGGGTCGGATCCAGCCGCGAAGTGGACACCAACAACGCCTACGTCAAGGCCGGGCGGATCATGATCTCGGCGCAGGTCGGCGGCCGCGTGGTCCAGGTCGCGGTCGCGCAGGACGCACCCGTGCACAAGGGCCAGTTGCTGTTCCGCCTCGACGATGCGCCGCTGAAGATCGCGCTCGACCAGGCGCGGGCGCGCCTGGCGATGGTGGACAACCAGACTTCGGCGAGCCGCGCGCAGGTACAGGGCGCGGGAAGCGAGATCAGCGCGGCGGCGGAGGCCGAACGTTATGCGCAGCAGGAAGTCGCGCGTGCGCAGGACCTCGCCCGTCGCCAGCTGATCCCGCGTAAGGCGCTGGACGATGCGCGCCATGCCCTGGCCGAAGCACGCTCGCAGCGCACCACCGCGCAAGCCGCGCAATCGCAGGCCGCCGCCGCCCTGGGCGGCAATGCATCGGTCGCCAACAACCAGCTGCCCGAGTACCGCGCCGCCCTCGCCGCGGTGGAGAAAGCGCGCTTCGACCTGGCGCAGGCCGCAGTGTATGCGCCGGTCGACGGCGTGGTCGGCAACCACGATCTGCAAGCGGGCGAATACCTCAACCCCGGCCAGGTGGCGATGCCGCTGGTCGCCACCGATCCGATCTGGATCGAAGCCAACTTCAAGGAAACCGATCTTGCCAGGCTGCGCGTTGGCCAGACGGCTCAGGTGAAGGTGGACTCCTACCCGGGCGTGAAGTGGACCGCGCGCGTTGCCTCGATCGCGCCAACCTCGGGCAGCGAGTTCAGCGTGCTGCCCGCGCAGAACGCCACCGGCAACTGGGTCAAGGTCGTGCAACGCATTCCCGTGCGACTGGAGCTGGTGTCGCGCGGCGAGCATCTGCAGGTCCTGCGCTCGGGCATGAGTGCGGAAGTGAAGGTGGACCTCACCGGCAAGGCGACGGTGCCGTCGGTCGCGGTCGCAGCGCACTGACCGACGGCACCCCTGCGCCCGTGAGTATTGCCGCCACCCAACCCATCGACCACGCCGCGATTCCCGGCCGGACCCTGCTGGTGGGCTCGGTGATGTTGGCCACGCTGATGCAGGCGCTCGACACCACCATCGCCAATGTCGCCCTGCCGGAAATGCAGGGCTCCCTCTCCGCGACCCAGGACCAGACCTCCTGGGTGCTCACGTCCTACATCGTCGCTGCCGCGATCATGACACCGGTGACCGGGTGGCTCGCCGGGGCCCTGGGGCGGCGTCGCCTGCTGCTGTTGTCGGTGGCTGGCTTCACCGTCGCCTCGCTGCTGTGTGGCATCGCCACCGGCATCGGCGAGATGGTGTTGTTCCGCGTGTTGCAGGGACTGTTCGGCGCGGCACTCGTGCCGATCTCGCAGTCGCTGCTGCTGGACGTGTTCCCGAAGGAGAAACACGGTGCGGCGATGGCGCTGTGGGGCATGGGCATCATGGTTGGGCCAATTTTGGGACCTCCACTCGGCGGTTGGCTGACCGAGTTCTACAGTTGGCGCTGGGTGTTCCTGATCAACCTGCCGGTGGGCATCCTCGCGCTGGTCGGCATCATGGCCAGCGTGCGCACGGACCCGCCGATTGCGCGGCCGCTGGACTGGATCGGTCTGGCCTTGCTGGCGGTCGGTATCGGGGCATTGCAATTGTTCCTCGACCGCGGCCAGGGCGAAGACTGGTTTGGCTCGATCGAGATCCAGGTCGAGTGCGCGCTCGCCTTCCTCGCGCTTACCTGGTACGTACTGCACTGGCGATCGCACGCGCAGCCGCTGCTTGACCTGGGCCTGTGGCGCGATGGCAATTTCGCGGTAGCGTCGCTGCTGATCTTCGTGATCGGCATCGTGCTGTTCTCGACCCTCGCCCTGCTGCCGCCCTACCTGAGCCAGCTGATGCACTACCCGGTGCTGGACATCGGCCTGCTGCTGGCGCCGCGCGGCATCGGCACCATGTTCGGCATGATGCTGGTGGGGCGCCTGCTTGGCCGCATCGATGCGCGCTGGCCGATCCTGGTCGGCATCGTGCTGACGATCTATTCGCTGTGGCTGATGACCGGTTTCGGCGTCGAGGTGTCGCGCAGCGCCGTGGCCTGGATCGGCGCCGTGCAGGGGCTGGGCCTGGGCCTGGTGTTCGTGCCGATCTCCAGCGTCGCCTACGCCACCCTGCCGGCCGCGCAGCGCACCGAGGCCGCCAGCCTGTTCAGCCTGGTGCGAAACATCGGCTCCAGCATCGGCATCTCGGTGGTGATGCTCATGCTTTCGCGTAGCGCCCAGGTCAACCATGCGGAGATCGCATCGCGCATCCCGGCCTTCGGCGCCGAGCAGGGCCTGCTGCCCGCGGACTGGGACCCGGCGACCACGCTGGGCGCGGCGGCGCTCAACGC
Organism: Gammaproteobacteria bacterium; assembly: GCA_043717405.1. Taxonomy (GTDB): domain Bacteria; phylum Pseudomonadota; class Gammaproteobacteria; order Xanthomonadales; family Xanthomonadaceae; genus Arenimonas. The sequence goes on along the minus strand of JAYSXN010000333.1, from coordinate 467 downwards.
CGAAGTGTCGCGCCAGGCCGCGGTGCTGGCCTACATCAATGATTTCTGGTTGCTGATGGGACTCATGGCCCTGTCATTGCCCCTGGTGTACTTCCTTCGCGTCGCCAAGGCCCGCACCGTGGGTGCGCCAGCGGAACACGTGGTCGTCGATCATGTCTGAGTCACCGCCCTGGATTAGACTCGGGCGGTTTCCCAAGGAGAGCACATGGCGCGCACCGGCCTGACCCTTGCCCTGTTCGTGGCAACGCTTGGCATCGCCGCCTGCTCCGGCAAGACCGACAAGGCCGGCGCGAAGCGTGGCGGTGCAGCGGCCGTCGTCACCACGACGGTGCTGGCACCGGCGCCCTGGACCGATACGACCGACGCGCTGGGCACGGCGCGTGCGCGCGAGTCGGTGGAGATCACCGCCAAGGTGAGCGACACCGTCAGCGCGGTGCAATTCGACAGCGGGCAGGATGCGGTGGCGG
>JAYSXN010000332.1:0-3470 GCA_043717405.1 Gammaproteobacteria bacterium | reverse complement strand
TGGCCGACAGCGCAATCGCGGGTTTCACCGTGCGCATCGATCGCGTTGCGCAGAGCCTGGCACGCAACCCGATATTGGTGACTGCGCTGAACCCAGTCATCGGCTATGAGGCGGCGGCGCGAATTGCCAAGCGGGCCTATGCGGAAAACCGTACCGTCATCGAGGTAGCGCGGGAGATGACGTCGCTTACCGAAAAACAATTGCAACAGCTGCTTGATCCGGTGCGGCTCGCCCGGGGAGGCGCGAGCTGAGGTGTGTGCCGTCAGTACGCGCAGGTGGGCGAGGGCGCTAAACCTTCCTGGTCTATCGACAGCGAAGCCCTTCCGTTCGGAAAGGTGATGACCCAGATGCTGTCGAAATCGCGCTTTTTCCATTTCGGCGGATCGGCCAACCCGAATTGCGCGGCAAGCGGCGGAATCGATTCGTGCTGCCAGACCAGCAGCACGGTGCCGGATTTGGAACGCACGCGCGCGGCGATTCCGGCGTAGTCATCCACTTCGAATTCGCTGTTGATGGGCAGGTCGTACTTGACCGCGAACGGAACGATGGTTTCGAACATCCGTGCGTGCGAGGCAGACTTGCCGATGCCCATGGTCGGAACGTAGATATGCGCGGGCAGGCCAAACTTCGCGTGTAGCACCGACGGCAGCCGCAATGCACGATTGAGACCCTGGCAGTCGAGGTTGTCGCCGCTTTCAGGCTTCTCGCCATGGCGGATGATGACCACGCGCAGTGGCTCGACCGGTGCTGTGCCGGCGCGGCAACTGGCCGTGATCAAGGTGCCCGAAAGCGCCGCTACGAGGATCGGCACGAGGAAATTTCTCATCAGAACGCGACCTGCGCGCGCAACGCGAAGATGCGTGGGTCGTCATGCAACCCTGCCCGACGGCTGTGCACGTCGATGACATTGGCCATCACGCGCAGGTGGTCGTTGTAGTACCAGTTCAGCCCGAGCGTCATGTTGTTTTCCCTACCTCCAGCGATGGCGCCATCGTCCAGGTTGATCCGGCTGTAACGCGCGGTGACTTCCCATGCGCCGGTTTTACTGTCCGGGGATACCGACTTGAATACCCCGTCATGGTAGAGGCGGGATTCCCCGGTGATGAACCAGCTGCCGGATACATACCAGCCTTCGAAGCTGGCCGTGGGGCGGCCGGAATCGCGCTGGGAGCGCGAGCCCATCCACTCGCCCTGCAGGGACAGCGGACCGTGCTTCCACGCACTTTCCAGGCCGATCTGGTCGATCCTGGAAACTCCCGGGATAGTGCCCGTCCGCACCAGCTTCGGGTCGGTGGGCAACGACTCCGGGCGCGTGCTGAAGGACACATCGGTCGAGGGCCTCTCGCTGGTCAGCGCAACGCCCAGGTGCACCACGTCCTGCTTGTCGTCGATGGGTGCGAAGGTGAGCCGCGCCGCAGCGCCATGGCCCTCGTTGCCGCCGACCGAGGATCCGAAGGCCATCACGCTGAAGGTGTGGCGTGGGCCGTCCGTGGCGAAAGTTACGCCCTTGCGACGCGACAGGGTGAAGGCATTGCTCGGCAGTGCGCGTTCCATCAGGGTCAGGTCGTTGGTGCTTTCCAACTGCTCGAGGCCGAAAGGGACCTTTGACTGGCCCAAGGTGATCTGCGCCTGCTTCCAGCCGCCATAGCGGAGGTAGGCGTCCTTCAAGGCGCCCCCCGCGGCGAAATCGTAAACGACCTTGCCGGACCAGCCGTCGCCGAACTTGGCGTCGACGCCAAACTGCGCGCGCCGCACCAGGCCCCTGTCATCAAATGCCTTCACGTCCGCATTGTGGCTGGCGTAGTCCAGGTGCAGGCGGCCGCTCGGCTTGAGCTCCACGGCGTTGGCGCTGGCTGCCAGGCTGATGGCGATCGACGCGGCAATAAGGGCGGGTTCAAGGCGCATCGCTGGCATCCGGGAAGGGTTGGGAAAGGAGCGCGAGCTCAGGCGCCAGGCGTGGCTGGCCGGCAATGCGTTGTAAGCCGAGGCTGGGGGGCGGGATGGCATCGACCCTACGCAATACGGGCAGGAAGTTGTTGTGCTTGTCCACCACGCGCAAGGCCGCCGCGGCGATGCAGTACTTGGAACAATGCGTGGTCGGATGCTGGTGGATTTCCCGCAGGATGCGGTCGGCCAGGCCGTTGCCGTTCGCCGACTTGGTTTCCACAATGAAAATACCGTCGTCCAGGGCATGCGATCGGCCGGGACGGGAAAATGCAATGCCGGAGTCCACGGTCATGCGTTCGCCGCCGCGCTTTGCGGCAAGCGAAACACGTTTGTAGACAATCTCGAGCACGGGCTCGAGTGTGCCAGTGAAACCCCGTCCATACAGTTGCCGATACGAGGCGTCCACGTGGGCGAGTGCGTCCGCGTCGAGCGTTCCATACTGGTCGATGGAACACTCAAGCCGCTTCTTGACGGTGATTCCGCGCTTGTCCTTGAGCTTGACCTCGACAAAACAGGCCTGCGTGTCGGCATATTTGCGCACCCTGATCTTGCAGCGCTGGCGCCGGCCCTGGTGGTGCTCGTGGTAGCTGGTCCGTTGCGTGTCATCGAAGTAGCAGGTCTGGTAGGTAAAACTGCGCCGGGCATTGATTTCCAGGATGTCGAAATACTTGCGCAGCTCTGCCACGGCCAGCACCAGATCACTTTCCATGACGATGTATTTGTTATCCAGGCGTTCCAGCATTGCCGAACGGGCATTGAGCTGTGCCAGCGCGATGGGCTCGAACGCGTCGAGCCAGCTTGCGCCGAAGGCGTTTCCGGGGCTGCGGAATGCGGCCTTGTCCGGCGAGCTTCCGGCATGGCGCAACGTGGTCTGCCGGGCGCCAGCGGACGGATCGGCCGAAGCATTGCGGCTGGATGCGGTTATCCGGTTCATCATGCCCCGGGCTGCTTGCGGTAGTAGACGTTGATCCTGGCCATGTCGTTGATGTAGTCCAGCGACACGATCTGGTAGGACATCACTTCGACACCTAGGCGCGTCCCGAGGTCTGCGCGCATGGTCGCCGGATCCGATAGCGCATGGGTATCGATCTTGTCGAGCGTGATCTTCACGTTGGCAACCGAACGCAGGATCAGCGGGTGGTCGAGGACGAAAGCGCCGGCAAGTACCAGCGCGGAGATGGCGGAGATTTCGGCGAGCGTGGTGCCATGCACCGAACAGATGACCGCCAGGGCCACGCTGCCGAAGAAGTAGGTGATCTCGATCTTGCTGATCGGCTCGGAGCGCAGCGTGAACAAGGCCAGGATGGCGAACAATCCGAAACCCGCGCTGACGCTGAACTGCACGCTGGACAGCACCGTCAGGACTGAAAAAACGAAGACGTTGAACAAGGCGGCCGCGGTCACCAGTTCCTTGTCCCGGTAGCGGCGGTAGTACAGGCCGAATACCAGCCCCACCATGGCCGTTATGTCGATGCTGAAGCGGGAGAGCAATTCGACGACGGCGGGGGCGAGGGTCGGCAAGG
>JAYSXN010000331.1:0-3474 GCA_043717405.1 Gammaproteobacteria bacterium | reverse complement strand
CGGTGAGCGCATGGTCGATCTCGTCGCCCTGCGAATCGCTCTTGAACATGCCGTCCTGCTCGTTGGACTCGATGCTTCCCTGCATGGCCAGGAAGGCCAACAGGCTCAGGAAGAGGAACAGGCGCATCGGCGTGACGTAACGAACCCGCCGGCCCGCGAAATATTCCAGCGACAGCAAGCCGGGCTTGAACAGCAACGGACCGATCGTGCGCAAAACACGCGAGTCGATGTTGAAGACGGTGTCGAAAAAGTCGCCGATCACGCTGGAAAAATGCCGCACCAGCCCCTTCAGCGGCTGCCCGCACTGGGCACAATATTCGCCATACAGCGGCGCGCCACAATTCTCGCAACGGCGCGCGGACGGCGTTGGTGGCAGCGCCGCCGCATTGCCCGCGGCAGGATCGGGTGTGACGGGGGACATCGCAAGCTCCAGCGGCGGTTGCAGCTACTATAGCGACAGTTTCTTTTAGCGCAGCGAGCCATGAGTTCCCTTCGAAGCCGCGTCCATCGCGGCCTGCGCGAAATGCGCGTCACCTTCGCGCTCGCATTGCCCTTGGCCCTTGGCCAGTTGGCGGCCATGCTGATGAGCGTGGTCGACTCGATCCTCGCCGGGCACCACAGCCTGCAGACGCTCGCGGCGGTCACCGTTGGCGCCTCGATCTGGACCGTGGCGCTGTTGCTCTGCGTAGGCTTGCTGATGGCCATCCCGGCGTCGGTGGCGCAACTCAATGGTGCCGGCCGGCGCGCCGAAATCGCTCCCCTGTGGCGGCAGGCACTGTGGATAGCGGTGACTGCGGGCGGCTTGCTGTCAGTGCTGGTGTGGCAATCGCCGCGCCTGCTGCAGGCGATCGGCATCGTTGCGCAGGTGCAGCCGCAAGCTGCGCAATTCCTGCATGCCATTGCCTTCGGCGCGCCGGCGCTGGCCTTGTATTTCAGTTTCCGCTACCTGAGCGAAGGCCTGTCGTGGACGCGGCCGACCATGCTGTTCGGCATCGCTGGATTGGCTCTGCTGATTCCACTTGGCGCGGTTTTGATGTTCGGTGCCGGTCCGGTGCCGGAGCTGGGCGCTGCTGGCCTGGGCTACGCCACTGGCGTGGTGCTCTGGCTGCAGGCCGCGGGATTCGGCTTGTATCTTTGGCATTCGCCACGCTTCGCCGACCTGCAACTGTTCGCCCGTTTCGACCGGCCGGACTGGCACGTCATCCGGGGATTGCTGGCGCTCGGCGTGCCGATGGGTATCTCGATCTTCATGGAAGGCAGCTTGTTCGTCGCCACCGCGCTGCTGATCGGACGCCTGGGCGCGGTCGACGTCGCTGCCCACCAGATTGCCTTGAACGTAGCCAGCGTCTGCTTCATGTTGCCGCTGGGCATCGCCATGGCGACCACGATCCGCGTTGGCCATGCTGCCGGCGCGGGCAACCGTGCGCTGGTGCGCTGGGCGGCGCTTGCTGGTTTCTCGCTTGGCGCCCTGACCCAGGGCGGCGCCGCGCTGCTGCTGATTCTCGGCGGTAGCTGGATCAGTGCGTTCTACACGCATGATGTCGCGGTGGCGACGCTGGCCATATCGCTGATGCGCTATGCGGCAGTGTTCCAGCTGCCCGACGGTATCCAGGTGTTGTCGGCCGGCGTGTTGCGCGGATTGAAAGACACCCGCGTGCCGATGCTCATCACCATCTTTGCCTACTGGGGCGTGGGGCTGCCGCTGGGCGCGTGGTTCGGATTGCATCTGCAGCGTCGAGCACCGGGCCTGTGGATTGGGCTGATCCTCGGCCTGTCGGTCGCCGCGGTCCTGCTGGCCATGCGCACCTGGCGGCAGGTCCGCCCTGCTGGCGGCCCGGCGTCCGTGACCTAAGGCTCATGTTGGCCCGCAGCCGGGGCGGTATCCTTGGGCCATCGATGCAAAGGAATTCCCATGAGTGATGCGCAGCAACCCGGCCCGGTCTGGGGGTTTTTCTCCGTGCTCGGCAAGATCATCAATTTCATAAACCACCTCGTGTTCAACGTGGTGATGCTGCTGTTCATCGTCGTGGTGCTGGTGTTGCTGACCCTCGGAAACTCCATGAGGAACGCCACCAGCCTGCATCCGCTACGTGAGAAAACAGCGCTGGTGCTGGACCTGAAGGGCAACCTGGTCGAGCAGTACAGCAGCGCGCCGATCCAGCGCGCCTTCGCCCAGGCCAGTGGCAGCGACAACGGACGCGAGCTGCAACTGCGCGACCTGTTGCGGGTGATCAAGGCGGCCAAGGGCGATCCGGATATCGCTCGCATGGTACTGCTGACCGACGGCTTCAACGTCGCCGGATTTGCTTCGCTGCGCGAGCTTGGCGCGGCCTTGCGTGATTTCCGCAGCAGCGGCAAGCAGATCGTCGCCTATGGCGCAGGCATGGACCAGAAACAGTATTACCTGGCCGCGCAGGCGAACGAGGTGTACCTGGACCCCGACGGCGCGGTGTTGCTGGAAGGCCTGGGCCGCTATCGCCTCTACTATCGCGAAGCCTTGCAGGACAAACTCGGCGTCGACGTGCACTTGTTCCGCGTCGGCGAATACAAATCCGCCGCCGAGCCGTTCATCCTGGACGCCGCTTCGCCGGCCTCGCGCGAAGCCGACCTGTTCTGGATGAATGACCTGTGGCAGCGTTACCTGGCGGACATCGCCGCCGCGCGCAAGCTGCGTAGCGAGGACATCAGTGCCATGGTCAACGCCATGCCCGAGCGCGTGGCCGCGGTGCACGGTGACCTGGCGCGCCTTGCTCTCGAGGAGCATCTCGTCGACGGCCTGAAGACCCCGCATGAAATCGAAACGATGCTTGCCGAGCGCGGCGCTGCTGACGATGAGTCGCACAGCTTCCGGCAGACCGATCTGTTTTCCTACCTGGCGCTGCACGGGGACGACAACGGTTTGCTCGGCAATCACCAGCAGGTCGCGGTGGTGGTGGCGCAGGGCGAGATTGCCGACGGCAAGCAACCGCAGGGTTCAGTCGGCGGTGAATCAACGTCCGACCTGATCCGCCAGGCGCGTGAGGATGACGACGTGAAGGCGCTGGTGCTGCGCGTGGATTCACCCGGCGGCAGCGTCTTTCCGTCCGAGCAGATCCGTCGCGAAATCGCGCTGACCAAGCAAGCGGGCAAACCGGTGGTGGTGTCCATGGGCAACGTGGCTGCGTCCGGTGGTTACTGGATATCCATGAACGCCGATCGCATCTACGCCGATCCATCCACCATCACCGGCTCGATTGGAATCTTCGGCCTGTGGATGAGCGCGCCACGCGCGCTGGAAAAAATCGGCGTGCACAGTGATGGCGTGGCCACCACGCCGCTCGCCGGCGTGTTCGATATCACCCGTCCGCTCGATCCGAGCGCCGGTGCGCTGATCCAGTCGGTGATCGACCACGGCTATGCGCAGTTCATCGGCAAAGTCGCGCAGGCGCGCGGCAGCGTGCCGGAGAAGATCGACATGATCGCGCGCGGACGTGT
>JAYSXN010000034.1:0-2469 GCA_043717405.1 Gammaproteobacteria bacterium | reverse complement strand
TCGTGCTGTGCGCTGCCAGCGAGTGCACCAAGCGCAATGTTTCCAGCGATTGCCCGCCGCGGTTCACCAGATCGCCGCAAAACCAGAGCCGGTCGCGCGCGCAATCGAAGCGGATTTTCTCCAGCAGGCGTTGCAGCGTGTCGTAACAGCCCTGCAAATCGCCGATGGCATAGGTGGCCATCAGTGCAAGGTCCGCGGGATGGACAGGGTGAACGGTGCGATCGCCGCCTCGAAGGTCGTACCGTCGTCGGCGAGCATTTCGTAACTGCCTTCCATGGTACCGAGCGCTGTTTCCAGGACCGCACCGGAGGTGTATTCGAAATGGTCGCCCGGGCGCAGCCACGGTTGTTCGCCGACCACGCCTTCACCGCGCACTTCCTGGACCTTGCCGTTGTCATCGGTGATGAGCCAGTGCCGGCTGATCAGCCGTGCCGGGACGTCGCCGCCGTTGTGTATGCGGATCGTATATGCGAATACAAAACGGCCCTCGTCCGGCGTGGACTGCTCGGGCAGGAACCGGGTCTGCACGTTCACGTCGATGGCATGCGTCGCAGGGCTCATGGGTTTATTTTACGGAATATCCGACGCCACTGGCGCGTCGGCGAGAAAATTGGACAGATTGATGAATTCAGCTACCGACAGTTGCTCCGCGCGCGACTCCGGCCTGATTCCGGCCGCGCTGATCTGATCGGCGGTGCACAGCGCCTGCACGGCGTTGCGCAGCGTTTTCCGCCGCTGGCCAAAAGCGTTGCGGACCAGTCGTTCGAACAGTTCCGCGTTCTGGATGCCGATGCCATTACGTGGACGCGGGCGCAAGCGCACCACGGCCGACTCGACTTTCGGTGGAGGCCGGAATGCCTGTGGCGGCACGACGAACAAGGGCTCGACTTCGCATATGGCCTGCAGCATCACGCTGAGCCGACCGTAAACCTTGCTGCCCGGTGCCGCGGCCATGCGATCCACCACTTCCTTCTGCAGCATGAAGTGCATGTCGATGATGGCCTGGGCATGCTCGAGCACATGGAACAGGATCGGCGTGGAGATGTTGTAAGGCAGGTTCCCGACCAGGCGAATGCGCTTGTCACCGGCAAGTTTTGCGAAATCCACGCGCAACACATCCTTGTGCACGATGGTCAGTTCGCCCATGCCGTGTGCAGCTTCGGAAAGCGGCGTGATCAGGTCGCGGTCAAATTCGATGACGGTCAGTGCTCCGTGCCGAGCCAGCAGCGGAAACGTGATCGCTCCCTGGCCGGGTCCGATCTCGACCAGGGCGTCGCCGGGTTTTGGCGAAACCGCCATCACGATCTTGTCGATCACGTTGCGGTCGTGCAGGAAGTGTTGTCCGAGTTGCTTCTTCGGTGGTTCCTTGAAGTGGCTCACCTGGACGCCCTCGCCACGGCAAGTCGCGCGCACAGATTCACCGCGGCCTGCAGGCTGGACGGATCGGCTATCCCCTGGCCGGCAATGTCGAGCGCGGTGCCATGATCCACGGCGACGCGCGGGTAGGGCAGTCCCAGCGTGATGTTCACTGATTTTTCGAAGCCCGCGTGCTTGAGCACCGGCAAGCCCTGGTCGTGATACATCGCCAGGACCGCGTCGAAGTGAGCGAGCATTTGCGGCAGGAAAGCGGTGTCGGCGGGCAGCGGTCCGGCCAGGTCCATGCCGGTGGCACGCAGCGCATCGAGCACGGGGATGATGATTTCGATCTCTTCGCTTCCGAGCACGCCCGATTCACCGGCATGCGGGTTCAGCCCAAGCACCGCTATACGCGGATGCTGCAGCCCGAACTGCGCGCGTAATGCCTCATGCAGTATGCGCAGCGCGAGTTGCAGGACGTCCATCGTGACGGCATCGGGGACTTGGCGCAGCGGCAGGTGCGTGGTCAGCAAGGCGACGCGCAGGCTGTCGCTTGCCAGCATCATGAGCACGTCGACACCGGCCTGCTCGGCCAGCAGTTCGGTGGTGCCGCAGTAATCGATGCCGCCGGCATTGATGCTGGCCTTGTTCACCGGACCGGTGACAAGCCCGTCGAATTCACCGTCCAGGCAGAGCTTCCCACCCAGCAGCAGCGCATCGATCACGGCGCGCGCATTGCCGGCGGCGGGACGGCCAAACTGGACGCGCTGTGGTTGCGGCAACTCGATAAGCGCAAGTTCGCCGGGGCCGCAATCATCGTCGCGGTGGCGCAGTCGCAGCGGCAGGTCCATCGCCTGCGCTGCTTGCTGCAGGGCGTCGGGATCGGCTATGGCGACCAGCCGTGCCGGCTGCTCACGCTGCGCAATCTTCACGCATAACTCTGGACCGATGCCTGCAGGCTCGCCCGGAACGAGGGCCAGCCTGGGGCGCATCAACCGATCAGGCGCCGAGGCGGCTTTCGACGTAGGCCTCGGCGCGCAGCTGGCGCAGGAAACGTTCGTATGCTTCGTCGGCCTTGCGCTGGCCGATGATTTCCCGCGCCTGGTTGCGCCG
>JAYSXN010000330.1:0-3477 GCA_043717405.1 Gammaproteobacteria bacterium | reverse complement strand
TTGCCCGGCGCCGACCAGGCACCGATGACCAGCGGCATTGCCAGGAGAAAGTTGCAAAGCCGCCTGCGGCTGGATGGCGTGGACATGGGACACCCTTGGGTTGGAAAAAATATCAGGCGATCGTAGCGGGATTTACGCCACATACACTACGCCGGCAGTCATCATGCGCGCATGACCATGGACGCCGTACGCCCCCTGCTGCTGACGATCCTGCTTGCGACCGGCGCTGCGGCAACGCAGGGCTCCACGCTCAGCTATCAGCAGGGAATTGCCCGCAAGCCGCACCTGGCCGTGGAGTTGTACCGCGAGCAGCATTGGCTGCGCAGCGAAGCCGGACACCTGGTCGAGCGACTGGTCGTGTATCGCTGTGCCGACGGCACGGCCTTCGCGCGCAAATATGTCGACTACCGCAACTCGCGGCTGGCGCCGGCCTTCGTGATGGAGGACATGCGCAGCGGCTATCGCGAGGGCCTTCGACGCGGCGGGGCAACCGTGTTGTTCCATCAGGACGGCCGTGCCGCCGCCGAGCAGCAGGGTGCGATTGCCGATGGGCCGCTCGTCGCCGACGCGGGCTTTGACGAATTCGTCCACGCGCACTGGGCCGAGCTGGTTGCCGGCAAGATCGTGCCGATCCAGTTCGCAGTGCCGGCACGATTGCGCAGCTGGCCCTTCACTGTCAGCCGGGTTGGGCAGGCCACCGTCAACGGCGAGAAGGCCTGGGTATTTCGGCTGAAGTTTTCCAGCTGGCTGGCCTGGGTGGCGCCGTCGCTGGACATCAGCTATGGCCAAGGCAGCGGGCGCCTGCTGCGCTTCGAGGGCGTCACCAACTTGCGCAGTGACAGCAGTGGCGCACGGCCAGTGCAGGCGCGTATCGATTTCGCGCAGGCGCCGCAGCCCACGGAAGCCACCGCTTGGCAGTCAGCGCTGAAGCTGCCCCTGTCCGCCTGCCGCATCGGCCAGTGATCCGGACACTGCGGACAGAGTTGTAGCTACACAACTTATTGATTTCGAGAATTTTTCCTGTTGGCACGTTCCCTGCTTCGCCTTGCTGGAGCCAGACTGCAGGAGCGCGCCATGACCCTATCCACCCAACTTTTGCGCGGCACCTTGGCCTTGCCTTTGCTGCTGATGTTTTCGGTTCTTGGACTGTCTGCTGGCGAGCCGGCTGAGGTGGATGCACCGGGCGCGGCGGTGGTGATTCCGGCGCCAGCGGCCACCATCGCCAAGCTCAAGGCACTGGCCTTGCTATGCAACTCGCGTGGCTCGCATGCGCGGGTGCTGATGCTGATGCTGGCGCAGGCACCGGCGGACCTCGGCACACTTGCCATCCGCTGGAGCGAACCCTGCCGCGGCTGAGCGTTGCTTACAATGCATGATGTTCGAGGTCCTGCTTTACGAGCCCGAGATCCCGCCCAACACCGGTAATGTGATCAGGCTGTGCGCCAACACCGGCGCCCGCCTGCACCTGATCGGGCGCTTGGGCTTCACGCTCGACGACGCCCGCCTGCGTCGCGCCGGCCTTGACTACCACGAGACCGCGCAAGTTCGCCGCCATGCCACGCTGGCTGCCTGCCTGCAGGCCCTTGGCAAACCGCGGCTGCTCGCGTTCACCACCCGCTCGGACCGCGTCAGTCATCAATTCGGTTTTGCGCCAGGCGATGCGCTTCTGTTTGGTCCCGAGTCGCGAGGCTTGCCCGATGCGGTGCTGGAAATCGTACCTGTGGAGCAACGCCTGCGCCTGCCGATGCGCTCGGGTCAGCGCAGCTTGAATCTGTCCAACGCCGTGGCAGTGGCTGTATTCGAGGCCTGGCGGCAAATGGAATTTTTTGGCGCGCAGGATGGCCCGGGGGATTTGGCATGACCTTCGACCTGCCAGCCCAGCCGTAGCTTCGTGTAAGCTGCCCGCGCTCGACGACTTCGTCAGCGGCCACGCATGAGCGTGGCATTATTTTTATAGGATCCACATAATAATGAAGTATTCCTTGATGGCGCTGGCCCTGGCCGCTGCCCTTCCCCTTTCCGCGCAGGCCAACGACCTGTCCTATTCCTACATCGATGGCGGCTATGCGCGTTCGTCCGTTGCAGGCGAAAGCGCCGACGGCTTTTTTCTCGACGGCTCGTTCAAGTTCTCCGATGATTTCTACGGCGCCTTGGCGTACCGCAAGATCAGTGAGAACGGCGCTTCGCTCGATGAGAAGCTCGCCACCCTTGGTTATCGTCATCCGATGACCGATACCTCCGACTTCATCGCCGAGCTGAGCTACCTCAACATCGGTGCCGATGCCGGCAGCTTCGGATCCGACAGCGCCAATGGCTACCGCGTCGGCGCCGGCTTCCGCGGCATGCTGGCTCCACGTTTTGAAGGCAACATCAAGGCGTATTACTCCAAGGTCAAGGATTTGGGCGGCGGCAAGTTCGGCGCCAGCATCGGTGGCGTGTTCCATATCAACCAGACCTGGGGCATCGTCGGTTCCTATGACCACGCCAAGCTTGTTGGCGAGAACATCAATACCTGGTCGGTCGGCGTGCGCGCCAGCTTCTGATCCGGAGCTTGATCGTGATGGAAGACCTGGCCGCTCGGCCGGGTTTTTCCAACCGGACCCGGCATCTGAAAAGCCCGGCGCGTGCCGGGCTTTTCGATTGCTGATTCAGCGCCGCACGGGCTCGAACAGGCCTTCGGGATATTCCGGCTTGCGCTCGCGTGCAAGGATGATGCGCAAGCCCTCGGCCGGCGTGATCTGTCCGTGCAATATGCGTTGCACGAGTTCGGAGATGGGCAGTTCCACCGTATGCCGCCGCGCAAGACGCATGACTTCATCGACCGTGTCGATCGACTCCACGACTTGACCGATCTGCGCGACGGCGTCCGACAGCGATTGCCCGCGACCGAGCGCCAGGCCAAGCCGGCGATTGCGTGACAAGTCGCCGGTGCAGGTGAGCACGAGGTCGCCCAGTCCGGCCAGGCCCATGAGCGTTTCCGCGCGGCCGCCCAGCGCAGCGTTGAGCCTGAGCATCTCGTTCAAGCCGCGCGTGATCAGTCCGGCGCGCGCGTTCAAGCCAAGGTCCATGCCGTCGGCTATGCCGGTCGCCACGGCGAGCACATTCTTCATGGCCCCGCCAAGTTCCGCGCCCAGCATGTCACTGCCGGTGTAGGCGCGGAAAGCCGGCCCATGCAATGCCCGCGCGACTTCCAGCGCGAACGGCTCGTTATCGGAATGCACGGTCAGCGCCGTCGGCAAGCCTTCGGCGACTTCACGTGCGAAGGACGGGCCGGTGACCACGGCCAGCGGCACCTGCGGACCCAGGATTTCGCCGGCAACCTCATGCAGGAAGCGGCCCGAGCCAGGTTCGAAACCCTTGGTCGCCCAGGCCACGCCGGTGCCGGCGCGCCGATGCGGCGCCAGTGCGTGCAAGGTCTGGTTGAAGGCATGGCTTGGCGTCACGACGAGCAGCAGTTCGGCCGACGCAACCGCGGCA
>JAYSXN010000329.1:0-3498 GCA_043717405.1 Gammaproteobacteria bacterium | reverse complement strand
CGTGCACGCCGCCGAGTTCTTCCTGCGCCTCGCGCAACTCGCCGATGAAGCGGCGCAAGGTTTCCTCATGCTGCAGGTCACGCAAACCGGTGGTATTGGGCGATGAGATGTTGACAGTCACGTAGTCGGCAAGCGCGAACACGCGCTCGAGGCAATGGATGTAATCGTCCACCGCTTCCTCGTTGGGCGTGTCCTTGTTTTTGCCGATGTTGATGCCGAGGATGCCGTTGCGGCGGGCTTTCTCGACATTGCGCACCAGCGCGTCCACGCCGTCATTGTTGAAGCCGAGGCGGTTGATCACCGCGCGATGTCCGGCCAGGCGGAACATCCGCGGCTTCGGATTGCCGGCCTGTGGCCGCGGCGTGACGGTCCCGACTTCCACAAAGCCGAAGCCCAGCGCCATCAGCGCATCGATGTGCGCTCCATTCTTGTCCAGTCCGGCCGCGCACCCGACCGGATTGGGAAAATCGATGCCGAATGCGCGCGTCTTCAGGGCCGGCGGCGGCGTTGCCAGCAGGGGATTGAAGCCGATGCGGTAAGCCGCTTCAATCGCCTTCAGGCCAAGCCCGTGCGCCTGTTCTGCATCTATCCGGAACAGCAGTTGACGCGCCAGTGAATACACGCAGGTCCTAGTGCAGTTGGCCGCTGACGCCAAGCCAGCCGAACAGCAGCGCAAGTCCGCCAAAAAACAGCACGACCATGACCAGCGCCAACACACCCAGCAGCACCGACGTCCAGCCGAGGATCAGCCCGGCCACCGCGAGGCCATCGCCTTCGAGCCGATCTGGATTACGCCGTATCTCCGCGCGGGCCATGTGCCCGGTTATGACTGCGACCAGGCCGCCCAGCCAGGGAACGAAGGTCCAGCCCAGAATGCCCGCGACCAGGCTGACCACGGCCAGCGTGCTGTTCTGCTTGATGCTCGGGGTCATCGACGGTGAATTGTTGTCGAGCAGGGGAGTGTTCACAGGTCGAACCTTATGCCTTGCGCAAGCGGCAGCGCGTCTGAGTAGTTGATGGTGTTGGTTTGACGGCGCATGTACACCTTCCAGGCATCCGAGCCAGACTCGCGGCCGCCACCGGTTTCCTTCTCACCACCGAAGGCGCCACCGATCTCGGCGCCGCTGGTGCCGATGTTGACGTTGGCGATGCCGCAATCGGAGCCGGCTGAAGTCAGGAACTGTTCGGCCGCGCGCAGGTTCTGCGTGAAGATCGACGAAGACAGGCCTTGCGGCACGGCATTCTGCATCTCGATGGCCTCATCGAGGGTCTTGAACGGCATCACGTACAGGATCGGCGCGAAGGTTTCGGTCTGCACCACCTCGTTGGCGTTGTCCAGGCCGGTGACGATGGTCGGCAGCACGAAGTTGCCGCGACCTTCCACCTGCGCACCGCCGGTGGCAATGGTGCCGCCGGCCGCGCGTGCACGGTCGATGGCCGAGAGGAATTGCTGCACGGCGGCCTGGCTGTTGAGTGGGCCCATCAGTGTCGTGGCCTGCGTCGGGTCGCCGATTTTCTTCTCGACCTGCTTGTAGGCTTTCACCAGCGTGTCGAGCACGCTGTCGTAGATGCTTTCATGGATGAACACACGGCGCGTAGTGGTGCAGCGCTGGCCGGCAGTGCCCACGGCACCGAAGACTATCGCCGGAATGGCCAGCTTCATGTCCGCGGTCTCGTCAACGATGATCGCGTTGTTGCCGCCAAGCTCCAGCAGCGAACGCCCCAGCCGCTGTGCGACGCGCTCGCCGACCTGGCGGCCAATGTGTGTCGAGCCGGTGAAGCTGATCAGCGGAATGCGCTTGTCGTCGACGAAAGTCTGCGCAAGCTCGGTGCCTGAATCGTTGAACAGGAAGAAGATGTCCGGGAAGCCGCCGGCATGCAGCGCCTCGTTGCAGATCTTCAAGGACGCGATCGCCGACAATGGCGTCTTCGGCGATGGCTTCCAGATGCAGATGTCCCCGCAGACGCCGGCCAGGAAGGCATTCCATGCCCAGACCGCGACCGGGAAGTTGAACGCGCTGATGATGCCCACCAGGCCGAGTGGCTGGTACTGCTCGTACATGCGGTGGCCCGGGCGCTCGGAATGCATGGTCAGGCCGTACAGCTGGCGCGACAGGCCAACGGCGAAATCGCCGATGTCGATCATCTCCTGGACCTCGCCATCGCCCTCGGGCTTGATCTTGCCCATCTCCAGCGCAACCAGCGAACCGAGCGCGTCCTTGTGCTTGCGCAGCGCATCGGCGCATAGACGAATGGCTTCGCCGCGCTTCGGCGCCGGCGTGCTTCGCCAGACGCGGAAGGCGGCCTGCGCGCGCTCCATGATGATGTCGTAGTCGGCCTGGCTGGACGACTGCACGCGCGCCAACACCTCGCCGGTGCTCGGGTTGACCGGCTCGATGACGCCAGCGTCGCTGGTTTCGGACCATTCGCCACGGCCAAGGTAGGTGCCGGACTCGTTGTCGGTCAGGCCGAGGGCTGCAAGGACGGGATGGGTCATCAGATAACTCCGGTAAGCGAATGGATGGCGTGCGTCGCGCCCGTTCCCGACCGCCTTGTGGGCTTGACGGGAAGTGACGACGAACTGGCATGGTGGCCCCGATACGATTCGAACGTACGACCTGTCCCTTAGGAGGGGACCGCTCTATCCAGCTGAGCTACAGGGCCCTGGCGGGAATTATCGCAAATATCGCGGCTGGCCGCCGCCCCTGCGTCGGCGGGACGATCCATTGCCAAGCCAGTGCACACGGCTGGTCGCGTATCATTGGCGGCCCCAACCCCAGCGGAGTCCCTCATGCAGATCACCATCCACGGCACCGCCAGCACCGCGGCACTGCGTGCCTTGAATACGCTCGATGTGCTGCTGGACAAGGCCGTAGCCTCTGCGGAAGCGCGCAAGATCGAGCCGTCCGTGCTGCTTGCTTCGCGCCTGGCGCCGGACATGTTCCCGCTGATCCGCCAGGTGCAGATTGCCTGCGATTTCTGCAAGGGGCCGATGGCTCGCCTGGCTGGCATCGAAAACCCGAAATTCGAAGACAACGAAGTTACTTTCGAAGACCTGAAGGCGCGTATCGAGCGCACTCGCGCATTCGTGAAAAGCGTGGATGCGGCCAGCCTCGACGGCGCCGAAGTCCGCGATATCACCATCCAGGCCGGACCGCAGACACTCGAATTCAAGGGCCTGCCGTACCTGCTGGGCTTCGCGCTGCCGAACCTGTACTTCCACATGAGCATGGCTTACGCGATCCTGCGCCACAACGGCGTGGACATCGGCAAGCGCGACTTCATCGGCCCGGCTTGAAGCCTGCAGTTCTTGCCAGCGAGGATTCCACGGCGATGATACTCAACGTCGCCGCGTATCGGTTCGTCCTTATCGCCGATCCGACGGTCCTTGCCGCGTCGGTTCGTGAGGCTTGCGAGGGCTTGCTGCTGAAGGGTTCGGTGCTGGTCGCGCCGGAAGGGATCAACCTGTTCCTGGCCGGCGACGAAGCCAGCGTGCGC
>JAYSXN010000328.1:0-3507 GCA_043717405.1 Gammaproteobacteria bacterium | reverse complement strand
GCGCGCGGCAGGACTGTGAGCTTCATGCTGGAGGCGACAGCAATTCCGCGCGGCTTAGAACGCCGTCGTGATTGCGATCCTGCCTCCGGAACTGTTCGGCCAGGCGACGGTACAGCTCGGCGAGGGTGAGCGGCGGTGAGTTGGGCACCAGTTGCTCCTCGGTGGCAAGAACTCCGTCGGAATTGCGATCCATCTGACGGAACGCCCAGCTCATGCGCACCTGGAATTCCCTCAGCGAGACACGGCCGTCGTGATCGGCATCGACCGATGCGAAATAACCCTGCTGCGATTGCGCGATGCAAGGCGGAACCAGCACGAGCGAGAGCAGGCAGGCAGTAAGCCGGAGTGCACGAGTGCGTTCGCTGCATGGCCCGGATGCGAGCGAGCCCAGGCTCATAACATCCGGCCTTTCGCCGCTGGATTGCTGGCAAAGACGGTGATCTCCTCGCGGTCGTGATAGAGCTGGCGCGCGCGTAGCGTGAGCGGTTTTCCAGCTTGCCTGGCGAAAGAGTCCAGGCACTGCCGGGTTTCTTCCCAGCGTTTTTTCATCGGCAGCTTGAGGTTGAAAATTGCATGCTCGCACCAGCCAAGCGCAAACCACTCGGCCATGCGGAAGGCGACTTTTGCCGGTGACTCCACCATGTCGCAGACCAGCCAGTCCTGCGGTTTTGGCGGCTTCCAGCTGAAGCCGTCGGCGCGGATATGTTCAATCACCCCTGTGGCCATCGCCGATTCCGCCATCGGGCCATTGTCTACGGCCAGGACGCGGAAATGATGCCGCGCCAACACCCAGCTCCAGCCGCCGGGCGCTGCGCCGAGGTCGGCCACGCACATGCCGGGCTGGATAAGTTTTTCGCGCTCCGCCGGTGTCATCAAGGTCAGGATTGCTTCCTCGAGTTTGAGCGCCGATCGGCTCGGCGCCTCGCTCAACTGGCGCAGTCGCGGCACGCCCAGCGGCCAGGGCGAACTGTCGCGCACGTCGCTGGCGCCGAGCAGCGCGTGATTGCCAGCAAGAAAGCACACGTGCAGGCGCGGCAGGCGCAGGTCGATCTTGTCGGTAAGCAGGCCGCGCTGGCGCAACGCCGGCCGCAGCGCGTTGCCGAAGGACCGGGCCAGGCCTGCCAGTGGCTTCGCCTCGTCGGAGTCCGGATGCTCCACCCACAAATCGCCGTAGCGTCCGCGCCCGGCCAGCGCATCAAACATGGGGGCGATGCGATCCTTTAGATCAAGGCCGGGCAGGTCGGCCAACAGCCGCAGTTTCTGCCGGGCAAAAATCAGTTGCTCGAATGGCAGCGCGTCGGAAAGTTTGCCGCCGGCCTCGCCGAGGAATTCAACATAACCGGCATGTCGTTGCGTGCGTGCGTAGCCCGCGAGGCCCGCGAGCGCAGCGCGATCGGCGAGCTCGGCGGCAAGCTCGGGCTCGAAGCCGGCGCGGCAGTAGGCAAGCAGGCCATCGGCGTGCTCGCTGCCGGGTATTGCCGGCGCCTCAATAGACAATTCCACTCTCCCCATAATCGCGCAGGACGACGCACGCTTCCTCGCGCATCAGGTCGCATTGCACCGTGACCCCGCGCCTGGCCAGTTCGCCGGGCCAGTCGCCCGGCAGCGGACCTTCGTCGAAGCCAGCAAGTTGCTGCACGTCATCGCTGCGCGCGCCAACCAGCAACTCGTCGATGCCCGCCCACAACACAGCGCCAAAACACATCGCGCACGGTTGCGAGGAGCTTGCGAGCGTGACTGCTTCGCCGCAGCGATTCAAGCGATGTTGCTGCAGGCGCTGCTGGCTGGTCGACAGTGCAAGTATCTCGGCGTGCGCGGCCGAGCAAACGCTCGGCAGGACGCGGTTCACGCCTACGCCGACCAGGCGCCCGCTTGCGGTGAATACCGCGGCTCCGAACGGACCACCACTGCCGTGCGCAATGTTCCGGCGTGACAGGTCGATGGCCAGCGCCATGCGGCTCGTCGCGTCGGGATAAATCCGGCCAGCATCGACTTCATCGTGGACCCATGGCGGCAGCGTGAGGTGCAACTGGGCGTACAACATCAGCCGCGCGCCGCCACGATGCAATCCTTGCTGTTGTGACAGGATAGATCCGGCTTGACGTAGCCACCATCACCAGCCGGCGGCGGAGGCGCGTTGCTGTTGGGCTGCTGCGGATAGGGCTCCTCATCGAATTGGCCTGGCAAAGACTCATCGGATTCGACCGGTGGCCGCGAGCGGCTTGGCGAAGCTCCTGCGGTCGGCGCGACCGTGGGTGGGGACTTGCGTTCGGGTGCAGGCGCAGCAGGCGCGGGCTCGCCGAGGGTGGAAGCCGGCGCCGGAGCGATGGTCGCCGCGGCCGCCGGATCGGCGCTGGGGGCCTGCTCGTGATGTCCGCAGGCAACGGCGACCAATGCGCCTGTGATCGCCAGTGCCCGGACGCAAGTTTCAACAAAAATAGAACTGCGCAATTCGATTTCCCTGCGCTCTCAGCTGCCTGGCGGCCGCGCCCAGCTGTCGCGTAGCGTCACCGTCCGGTTGAATACTGGCGCCGACGCGCGATGGTCGCGCCGGTCGGCCACGAAATAGCCCACGCGCTCGAACTGGAAGCTGTCCTCGGGTGCACACTGCGCGGCAGCGGGCTCGACATAGGCGCGGGCAACGCGCACCGAATCGGCATTCAGGTGATCGCGATAAGTCGTCCCCCCTGCATCGCTGTCCGGCTCGGGCACGGTGAACAGACGATCGTAAAGTCGTACTTCGCATTCGCGCGCATGTGCCGCGCTGACCCAGTGGATCGTGCCCTTGATCTTGCGGTCGGCGCCCGGCAGACCGGCGCGCGAGGTCGCGTCGAGCGTGCACCGCAACTCGACCACCGCATCGCCCTGCTTGACCACTTCCTCGCAGCGGATGATGCCGATGCCGCGCAGCCGCACCTCGCCGCCAGGCACCAGGCGATGGAAACCCTTCGACGGCAGTTCCATGAAATCCTCGCGCTCGATCCACAGCCTTGAGGAAAACGGCACACCGCGATTGCCGAGCTCCGGGCGCTTTGGATGGTTGGCGAATTCCAGCTGTTCCTGGTGGTCGTCAGCCAGGTTGACGACGGTCAGTTTCAGCGGATCGATGACGCCCATCCGACGCGGCGCGCGCCCGTCCAGGTCGTCGCGCACGCATGCTTCCAGCAAGGAAAAATCGGTCAGCGAGTTCTGTTTGGAAATGCCGATGCGCTCGGCCAGCAGGCGCAGCGATGCCGGTGTGTAGCCGCGGCGACGCAGGCCCTGCAGGGTGGGCATGCGCGGATCATCCCAGCCGTCGAC
Organism: Gammaproteobacteria bacterium; assembly: GCA_043717405.1. GTDB lineage: Bacteria > Pseudomonadota > Gammaproteobacteria > Xanthomonadales > Xanthomonadaceae > Arenimonas. The sequence continues at coordinate 207 of JAYSXN010000328.1, read as the reverse complement.
GAGGCCATCGCTGACCAGCGCCATCAGTTTGCGCTTGCTCATCACCGTGTAATTGATGTTCAGCCGCGAAAACTCGATCTGCCGCGGCCGCGACACCGGTGCCGAGAGTCCGGCCTCGGGCAGCGAACGCCACAACTGCGGATGCGCCTGCAGGTCGATGTTGTCGATGCACCAGTCGTACAGCGGCCGGTGGTCCTCGAACTCCAG
>JAYSXN010000327.1:0-3508 GCA_043717405.1 Gammaproteobacteria bacterium | reverse complement strand
GGCGTGGAAAAAACCGTCGCATACCTCGCCCGTCAGCTGGTTCGAGCGGCCAAGGAAATCGAACACGAATGCCGATGCCGGTTGCGCGTAGACACGATCCGGCGCGTCGTCCTGCTCAATGCTGCCCTTGTTCATCACCACCACGCGGTCGGCCAACTCCAGCGCTTCTTCCTGGTCGTGCGTGACGAAGATCGTGGTGAAGCCGGTCTCCTCATGCAGCTGGCGCAGCCACCGGCGCAGTTCGATGCGCACCTTGGCATCCAGCGCGCCAAACGGTTCGTCCAGCAGCAGTACCGTCGGATCGATCGCCATCGCCCGCGCAAGCGCAACGCGCTGGCGTTGGCCGCCGGACAATTGCCCCGGCAGGCGGTCGCGCAGCGCTGCCATCTGCACCAGCTCGAGCAGTGTGTCCACGCGCTTGCGCAATTCCGCTTCCTTCGGCCGCTTGCTTCGCGGCCGCGAGCGCAGTCCGAAGGCCACGTTCTCGAACACGCTCATGTGCGGGAACAAGGCGTAATGCTGGAACACGAAGCCGACTTGCCGCTCGCGCAGACTCAGGCGGGTTGCGTCCTTGCCGCCGAACACGATGCGGCCCGCGTCCACCGGCAGCAGCCCGGCGATCAGCCGCAGCAGCGTGGTCTTGCCCGATCCCGAGGGTCCGAGCAGTGCGACCAGCTGCCCGGAAGGAATGCTCAGGTCGATCGGGCGCAGCGCGGCGAATCCGTCGAACTGCTTGCTGATGGCTTCAATGAGGATGTCCACGATGGTCCCGGTGCGCTACGTGATCAGTGTCCGCGCGCGGTGTGCGCGAGGCTTTCGCCGTGACGGCGTTCCAGCCACAGCTTGAGGCCCAGGGTGAGCAAGGCCAGCAGTGTCAGCAAGGAAGCCACCGCAAACGCGGCCGGCGTATTGAATTCGTTGTGCAGTATCTCTACCTGCAACGGCAACGTGTCGGTCAATCCGCGGATGTGGCCGGACACCACCGACACCGCGCCGAATTCGCCCATGGCGCGTGCGTTGCACAGCAGCACGCCATACAGCAGCGCCCAGCGCATGTTAGGAAATGTCACGCGCCAGAAAATCTGCCAGCCGCTGGCGCCGAGGGAGGCGGCGGCTTCTTCCTGGTCGCTGCCCTGCTGTTGCATGAGCGGGATCAATTCGCGCGCGACGAAGGGGAAGGTCACGAACAAGGTCGCCAGCACGATGCCGGGGGTTGCAAAGATCACCTTGATCTCGTGGTCGCGCAGCCATGGCCCGAACCAGCCGTGCGCGCCGAACAACAACACGAAGACCAGGCCGGCGACGACCGGCGACACCGAAAACGGCAGGTCGATCAGCGTCAGCAGCAGGTTCTTTCCCGGGAATCGAAATTTCGTGATCGCCCACGCGGCGGCGATACCGAACACCACGTTGGCCGGAACGCAGATGCCCGCGACCAGCAAGGTCAGTTTGATTGCCGCGCGCGTATCGGCCTCGGTGACCGCGGCCAGGTAAGCATGCCAGCCGGCCGCGCCCGCCTCCACGATGACCACCGCCAGAGGCAGCACCACCACCAGCATCACCAGCAACGCCGCCACGACGACCAGCACGCGCTGCAGCCAGCGCGGCTCGGAAGTTGCCGGGTGATCAGAGCGCCTGGCCACGTGCCAACCTGCGTTGCAGCTTGTTGATGGAGAACAGGATCAGGAATGACGCCGACAACATCAGCGTCGCAATCACGGTCGCGCCGCGGTAGTCGAATTCCTCAAGCTTGATCACCACCAGCAGCGGCGCGATTTCGGAAACGTAGGGCAAGTTGCCGGCAATGAATATGACCGAGCCGTATTCGCCAACGCCGCGCGCAAAGGCCAGCGAGAAACCGGTCAGCACCGCGGGCAATACCTGCGGCAGGATGACCCGGCGCAGCGTGGTGAAGCGGCTGGCGCCCAGTGAGGCCGCCGCCTCCTCGTGCTCGGCCTGCAGATTCTCCAGAACCGGCTGGACGGTGCGCACCGTGAACGGCAGGCCGATGAACAACAGGGCGACAACGATGCCGCTGGGAGCATAAGCGATCTTCATCCCATGCGGTTCCAGGAATTGACCAAGCCAGCCATGGCCGGAATAGATCGCTGTCAGCGCGATGCCCGCGACCGCGGTGGGCAGCGCGAAGGGCAAGTCGATCAGCGCATCCAGCAGGGCGCGGCCGGTGAACCGGTAACGCACGAGCACCCAGGCGATCAGGCCGCCTATGACTGCATTGATCGAGGCAGCGATCAAGGCCGTGCCGAAGCTGAGCTTGAGTGCCGCAACCACGCGCGCATCACTTGCGATTGCCCACCAGCCGGCGGGCCCCAGGCCGCCGGCTTTCACCAGCAAGGCAACCAGGGGCAGCAGGACGATCAGGCTCAGCCAGGTCACGCTGACGCCGAGCGTCAGTCCAAGCCCGGGCAAGGGACCGGCTTGCCGCCAGCGACGCAGCAATTGCCTAGGCGCGGCGGCGAGCGGCAACGCAACGTCGGTCACGGCATTGGTCATCGATCGCAGCGCTCGAGCATGTCCGGCGCCGTCAACGGCACTGGATTTGTGTCCGTTGCCATCATCACTGCGCCGGCTTGTAGATCTGGTCGAAGTAGCCACCATCGGCGAAGTGGGTGGCTTGCGCCTTTTTCCAGCCACCGAACGCCTTGTCGATGGTGACCATCAACACCGGCGCCAGCGCCGCGACATCGGCCGGTGCTGCGAGCTCTGGATGCACGGGCCGGAAGTGATGCTTGGCGGCAAGCTGCTGCCCGCGCGCGCTGTAGAGAAACTGCAGGTACGCCTGCGCCACCTTGCGCGTGCCATGCCGGTCCACGTTCTTGTCGATCACCGCGACCGGTGGCTCGGCCAGGATGCTGATGCTCGGGATGACGATCTGCAGGTCCTTGCCATCGGCCTGCGCGCGAGCGAGATAGGCCTCGTTTTCCCAGGCGATCAGCACGTCGCCGATGCCGCGCTCGACGAAGGTGGTCGTGGCGCCGCGCGCGCCGGTGTCGAGCACCGGCACGTTGTGATACAGGCGGCTCATGAACTGCTTGGTCTTGGCCAGGTCGCCGCCGCTCTGCTTGGCTGCGAAGGTCCAGGCGGCAAGGTAGTTCCAGCGCGCGCCGCCGGAAGTCTTCGGGTTGGGCGTGATCACGGCCACGCCCGGGCGCTCCAGGTCACCCCAGTCGCGGATGTTCTTCGGGTTGCCCTTGCGCACCAGCAACACGATCGTCGACCGGTACGGTGCGCTGTTGTCGGGCAGGCGCGACTGCCAGTTCGCCGGCAGCAGCTTTCCTTTCTCGGCGATCAAATCGATGTCGGCTGCCAGGGCGAGGGTGACCACGTCGGCATCCAGGCCATCGATCACCGCGCGCGCCTGCTTGCCGGACCCGCCGTGCGAGGACTGGATCGTTACCTCGTCGCCGGTGCGCGCTTTCCAGTCGGCCGCGAAGTCGCGATTGACTTCGGCGTAGAACTCACGGGTCGGATCGTAGGACACGTTCAA
>JAYSXN010000326.1:0-10197 GCA_043717405.1 Gammaproteobacteria bacterium | reverse complement strand
TAACCGGCGCGATCGCGACGATGGCCTTGAACAAGGATGGTTCCGTCACGCCGGCCTGCAAGGCAGCATAGCCGCCGTAGGACCAGCCGACGATTGCCATCTTGTCCGGATTGGCGATGCCTTGCTTTGCCAGCCATTTGGCACCATCGGTCACATCGCCGATGGATGTGCGCCATTGCTTCCAGCCCTTGTCGCGGAGCCATGCATCGCCATAGCCCTCAGACCCGCGATATTCCGGCTGCAGCACTGCATAACCCTCGTGCGCGAGGTATTGCGGCAGCCAGTCAAATCCCCAGACGTCGCGGGAACTTGGGCCGCCATGCGGAAGGATGACGGCGGGCAGGCCACGAGCGGTTTCCTTGCCTGGAGGCAAGGTCAGGTAGGCGGGGATGACCGTGCCATCTGCAGCTTGGTAGGTGATCGACTTCACTGTCGCGAGCGGAACATTTTCCAGCGCCGGGCGGGCCAGCATGATTTCGTTGAGCCCGCGCTTGCTTTTGTCGAATACGTAGTAGCGGCCTGGATCGGAATCACTCGAAGCCAGCAGCAGCAGTTTGCTGTTGTCGGCCGAGGCTGAGATGAAGCTGATCTGCGGAAGCTTTGGCAAGGCCTTGCCAAGAGCCGCGGCAAGCTTGGCATAGGCATCGTCGAAGTAGATGACCTTGCTCGTGTCCTCGTCATAGCTCAGCCCGATGATCGGCGAGCCGTTGGCCAGGCGAAACACGCTGTCCACGTCTACCTTAGGGTTGCTGTAGACCAGCTCGGAAGCCATCGAACCGTCGAGCTTCACGCGGTACAGTGCGTAGCGTCCGTCGAGTTTCTTCAGCACATAGGCGGAATCGATCAGGCCATCAATGTCCAGCACGATCATGCCTTCGCCGGTGTTCTGGTCGTAGGTCCCGAACTGTCTCCAGTCCTTGCTGCCGATGACGCGGTAGTTATAGTCGATCAGGGATGAAAGCTGGCCATTGACGCCATGGGTCGCCTGATTGCGCTTCATGCGCACCACGCCATGCCCGTCGGTGAAGAATTCTTTGACAGCCATCGCCGGCGCTTCAACAGGCACGGACTTCATCGTGGTGACATCCACGCGATCGATGCCCAGGCCCTTGGCAGTGCGAGCCAGGCGGCTGTGGTTGCCCAATTCCGGGACGTAATCGCGCGCCATCAGCACTGAGCTGGCGTGCTCGTCGGGCAGCCAGTCAATCACCTGGCCGTCGGCGTAGCGCACGGACTCGTCGAACATGGTTCCGCGCTGGCCGAGGGGCTTGCCATTCTTGCCGTCGATGTCCACCGCGAAAAGCCGGCTGAATCCGATGAGGGCGCCGCCATTGTTATCGACAACGCCGCCCAGCTCGCAGACGAGGCGCTGGTTGGTAACGAAGTGGCACCAGTGCAGGCGGTCGGGACTTCCGCTGGAGGTCATCGCCAGCTGTGGCACGCCGCCGGCCAGGTCAGCCACATAAACCGCGGTCACGCGGCCCCGGCCCGGGGTCAGATAGACGACCTTGCTGCCATCTGGCGAGATGTCCATCTGCTGGACGCTTTCGCGTACGCCGAACAGTGCGCCTGAGCTATTGAGCTTTGCCGGGCCGTCGGGAACGGGAGCGGTTTGCGCCATTGCGGGCGCCGCGAGTCCCGCGAGTATCGCGAGCGCGACAGACTTCATATTCAAGATGTTTCCCCTGTTTGACAGTATTTTAGCATTTTCGCGAGCTGGTCCCTCTCCGGGCCACCGGCGATCAATGGGTTGGGCTACCCTAGACGTCGAAACTCGTGCTGGGGGTCGCGGTGCTGCCGGAAAAAAATGCCTTGCTCGGCCAGGTTGCACGCCTGGACACGCAGACGGCCATCGAACGCCTGGACGGTCAGGACGCAGCTTCGGCGGCGCAGGTGCTGTCTGGCCTGCCACCAGCGCGGGCCAACCGGATTCTTTCGGCCATGTCCGAGGAAAGCCGCGAACGCATCCTCGAGGCCGCGCCGCCAGGCACCGAGTGGATGGATGCGTTGCGCTATCCCGAAGGCACGGTTGGCCGCCTGCTGGAAGATCCGCCGGCGGTCTTTCGCAGTGGCACCAGTGTCGCCACGGCGATCGACGTGCTGCGCGAGACGATTCGCCAAAGAATGGTCACGTATCTGTTCGTGGTCGATGCCGCCAATCGCCTGATCGGTGTTGCCGCATTTCGCGAACTGCTCTACGCCGAGCGCAGCCAGACCCTGGACCAGGTGATGTTGCGATCACCTTTCTTCCTGTTGCCAGAGGCGACATTGGTACAGGCGATGCGCGAGGTGGTCACCCGCCATTACCCGGTGTACCCGGTTTGCGACGCCGACGGCACGTTGGTGGGGCAAGTTCGCGGCCAGACCTTGTTCGAGCAGCAGGCCTTCGAGATTTCCGCGCAGGCCGGTTCCATGGTCGGTGTCGAGAAAGAAGAGCGACTGGCGACACCGTTGCTGCGCAGCTTCAAGTTCCGGCATCCATGGCTGCAGATAAACCTGCTGACGGTATTCATCAGCGCTGCGGTAGTGGGAATGTTCCAGGGCACCATCGACCGCATTGTCGTACTCGCGATGTTCCTGCCCGTGCTCGGCGGCCAGAGCGGAAATCTCGGCTGCCAGTCACTGGCTGTGGTGCTGCGCGGAATGACGCTGGGTGAATTGCGCGGCATGAAGATTGCCGCGCTGATCGGCAAGGAAGCGCTACTCGGGGCGATGAATGGCGTGGTCACTGGCGCGCTTGCCGGCGTTGCCATGTACATCGTCGCCGGCCGCCATCCGGAAAACGGATCGCCGCTGTACCTGGCCTTCATCACCATGTTTGCGATGGCCAGCAGTTGCACCATCGCAGGCATTGCGGGCACCGGTATTCCGCTGGTGTTGCGCAAGCTCGGCGCCGACCCCGCCACGGCATCGAGCATTTTTTTGACCACCATCACCGATGTGGTCAGCATGGGCACGTTCCTGGCCCTGGTGACCTGGTTGATGCTGTGATTTGCTGCGCTGCAACGTGCACCGCGACGTCAGTGCGAAGAGGATTGACTGGCTACCAAGGGGGGAGGGCAGGACAGCCCGCAGCTGCTGACGCGCTGCGGGCTTTTCTTTTCGGCGCGTTCAGCGATACCGGTCTTTTTCATTCATGAATTCGGCTCAGCAGCGTGAGCCGCAACTTGTCGTCGAGCGCGCGATGGCGCGACTGCGGCAGGTCGATGCGGGAGCTGTCCTCGCTGATTCGGAAACAGCGCAACGCTTCGCATCACTCGCGCTTGGCTCCGACTTCGCAGTGGAAACCTTGCTGCGGCAACCTGCATTGATGGCGACGCTGGATGCGCCTGCAGTGCCTTGCCCGGAATTGCTGCCCGAGGCCGAGGCCGAATGGCCGGCGCAACTCAGGCGTTGGCGCGCCGCCGAATCGACTCGGCTCATCTGGCGCGACGTCCACGGCCTGGACAGCGTCGAGGAAACCCTGGCCGGCAGCAGCTGGATAGCTGAACAGGCTTTGGCCGCCGCGTTGCAGGCGACCACGCGCCAACTGCAGGCGCGGCATGGCGTGTTGCGCAACAGCGCTGGCGTTGAGCAGGGATTGGTCGTGTTCGGCCTCGGCAAGCTTGGCGGGCGCGAACTCAATTTTTCATCGGACGTGGACCTGATCTACGCCTTCGCCGAGCACGGCATCAGCGACGGCGAACGCCCGCTCGACGCCGAAAATTATTTCACGCGCATCGGCCAGCGCCTGGCGCAACTGCTGGGTGAGGTTACCGCAGACGGGTTCTGCCACCGCGTCGATTTGCGGCTGCGCCCATTCGGCGCGTCGGGACGCATCGCCCTGAGTTTTTCGGCAATGGAACAGTATTACCAGCGCGAAGGTCGCGATTGGGAACGCTATGCCTGGATCAAGGCCGCGCCTGTTGCTGGTGATCGCGTGGCCGGCGCCGAGTTGCTGGAGACCCTGCGTCCGTTCGTCTACCGCCGCTATCTCGATTACACCGCACTCGACGGCTTGCGGGAGATGAAGGCGATGATCGATGCCGAGGTGCAGAAGCGTGAGATGGCCGACAACCTCAAGCTTGGGCCCGGCGGCATCCGCGAGATCGAGTTCCTCGTGCAGGCGCTGCAACTGATCCGCGGTGGCCGCGAGCCGGCATTGCGACAGCGCTCGCTGCTTGCGGCGCTAGCGGCCCTGGCGCAAGCCGGACACCTGGCCGCGGCAACCGTACAGGGGCTGGCGAGCGCGTATCGGTTCCTGCGACGGCTGGAGAACCGCGTGCAGATGCTCGCCGATCAGCAGACGCATTCCCTACCCGCCGACGCGAGTTCGAGCATGCGCATCGCACGATCGCTGGGCTACGGCAACGTTGCGCAATTGCGCATAGACCTCGACCGGCATCGCAGCTTTGTCGCCGCTGAATTCGCCACCTTGCTGCAGGCGCGGCGCGGATTGGTCGAGGCCGATGTGCTGACTCGCTACTGGCAGCAGCTGCCTGAGCACGGCAGCGCGGCAACCTTGGCCGATGCCGGTTTTGCGCAGGCGGAAGCACATCACGTGCGCCTGCGCGAATTCGCACGGTCTCCGGCGGTGCGGGGGCTATCGGACCGCGCGCGACAACGTCTCGATCATGTGCTGCCATCGCTGATTGCAGCCTGTGCCAGCAGCACGTCGGCAGATGCGGCATTGCCGCGCGGCCTGTCATTGATGCAGTCCATCGCCCGGCGCGCCAGCTACCTGGCCTTGCTCGACGAGCAGCCCGCCGCCCTGGCCCGGCTGGTCGACGTGACCGCGCGTAGTTCGCTCCTGTCCGACCGCCTTGCCGCGCATCCGCTGCTGCTGGACGAGCTGCTCGACAGCCGCGCTGCCGGCGCACTTCCGGACTCAGCCAGTATCGATGCGCAGGTTGCAGACCAAGCCGTTGCCTTGCGTGACGCCGATACCGAAAGCAGCCTGCTGGCCTGGAACGAACTGCGACAAAGCCTTTCCTTCCGGATCGCGCTGGCAACGCTGGCGCAGCGACAGCCGGCGCTGGCAAGCGCGCAGCAACTCGCGCACCTGGCCGACGGTGTATTGCATGGCGTGCTCGCGTTGGCCGTGCGCGAGATGCATGCCGCGCATGGGCGTGTCGGCAACGCCGGCTTCGCGGTGATTGCCTACGGCAGTGTCGGCGGCCGGGAGCTGGGGTTCGATTCCGACCTCGACCTGGTGTTCCTGCATGACGCACGTGGCGATGAAGTGTCCGATGGCGCGCGCCCGTTGGATGTTCAGCGCTATTACGCCCGGCTTGCGCAGAAGCTGGTCGGCCTGCTCGGTACGGTCACCGGCGCGGGGCGCCTGTATGAGGTGGACATGCGCCTGCGGCCGGACGGGGCCAAGGGAGTGCTCGTGGCGAGCCTGCGCAGCTTCGAGGAATACCAGCAAAGCCGCGCGTGGACCTGGGAGCAACAGGCCCTGGTGCGTGCACGCGCCGTCGCCGGCGATGCACGGGTATGTGCCGCATTCGACGCGGTGCGCTGCGCCGTGCTCGCCCGGCAGCGGGACGGGCAAGCATTGAAATTGGAAGTGATCGCGATGCGCCGGCGCATGCGCGCTGAGCTTGATCGAAGCAACGGGCCCAACTTCGACCTCAAGCAGGGCGAGGGCGGCTTGGTCGATCTTGAGTTCCTGATGCAGGAGCGCGTGCTCGCCTGCGCCCATGCGCATCCGCACCTATGCGCGTTGCACGAAACCCGCGAACTGATCGAAGGTGTGGCCGCGCAACAGGCCTTGTCGGGCATCGATGCGCAAGCGCTGCTTGATGCGCACGCCGCACTCCTGGCACGCGGACTCGATTGCACGCTGGACCAGCGGCCACGCATCACCGTGCTGGATGAGTCGCTGCAGGAGGCGCGCCGACAGGTACGCGCCGCTTGCCAGGCCAATGGGCTGGATTTCAACCCAGGCTGAGCCGGGCCCGCACCTCGGCGGCGATTCGTTGCGTTTCCGCCAGCGCCGTCACCGGGAAAGGCGCGAGGTCGCCGGAATACGGACGGATGCGACCAATGGCGACAAGAGACTGCAGGAAAGCTGCAACGCGGCCGCTGGCGCAGCGTGGCTCGGCGATAAAAACCGGCGCGCTGGTTGAGCAGGCTTCGGAAATCATGTTCACCGAGTCCGGCGTGGCAACGATGCGGTCTGCCCACGCGAGCACGCCAGCGTAGGGATTGAGGCCATCGCTGGCATCGAACCATAGCGCGTGGCGGCCGTCCCGGTAGCGTTCGCGCACGAGCGTGGCCCAGGCACGCGGCGTGCGCGATGACCCGCAAATCAGCAAGGAACCGCCATCCTCGGCAACGCTTGCATCCAGACTGCGAAACAGCGCCTCGAGCGCGCCAGGATCGACGGGTGTGGCCGATGTGGGTCCGCCGATCAAAACCGCGGTACGCGGCCCCCGCTGTTGCCCCAGCGCACTGAATTCCTGCCGCGCAGCCTGCAGCCAGGCGCTATCGACAGGATTCAGGCTACCGATCAGGGTAAGCACATTGGCGCCGCGCAGGCGATCGTGTTCAGGCGCAATGACGAGGTCCCAGTGGCGCGGATGGATGCGCGGGTCAAGGATCTGCACGACGCGCGCGCCGGCCGCGCGCGCGCGGCGCGTGGCCAATGCCGCGATCCTTCCGCAACCTATGCACAGTCGCGGCGCTTGCTCGTCGATGGCTTTTTCAAACTCCGGCCCGAAGGGGGCGCGCTGCAACGGCAATTGTCGCGGAGAAAGCAGTCGTGCCGCGGCGCCCGGCACAAGCGCGTGCTCTACCACCGGCAGTTGCAGCGCCTCGGCCAGTGCAAGCGCTTGCCGCCGGTTCCCGGCGCGACCATCGTGCACGACCCAGCTGGTTGCAGCGATCAGGTCCGACGAAGGCAGCAGGGCAGGCATGGAGCGCGAGCTTAGCAGCATGCCTACCGGCGCGTTGCGGCGACCGCAACGATCCGTTGCATGGCCCTGGCTGCGTTTTGCACGCGGCCCACCTACACTGCGCACTCGCCGGGCCGTGCATTGCTGGCAATCACGGAGTGCCACGATGTTGCCTGTGCTCGATGACGCCGCGCTGGACCTGCTGTTTCGCAATGCCCGAACCTATCGCGGCTCCGCCCAGGCCTGGCGCGACGAACCGGTTTCAGACGCCCTGCTGCAAGCCGTTTACGATCTCGTACGCATGGGTCCAACCAGCGCAAACTGCTGTCCCGCGCGTTTCGTGATGGTGCGGTCGCCTGAAGGCAAGGCACTGCTGCGCGAGTCGCTTGATGAAGGCAATGTTGCGCAGACCATGGCCGCGCCAGTCACCGTCATCGTCGGCAGCGATATGGAGTTCTACGAGAAACTGCCGAAGCTGTTCCCGCATGCCGATGCCCGCAGCTGGTTCGCCGGCAAGCCGGCCCTGATTGAAACCACTGCCTTCCGCAATGCCACCCTGCAGGGCGGGTATTTCATTCTTGCCGCCCGTGCGCTCGGCCTCGATTGCGGACCGATGTCCGGGTTCGATAACGCCCGGCTGGATGCCGCGTTTTTCACCGGCACCGCCGTCAAGTCCAACTTCCTGATCAACCTCGGTCACGGTAATCCTGCCGCGCCGTCACCACGATCGCCGCGACTGGACTTCGATGAAGCCTGTCGCCTCGCCTGATCCACGGAGAAATCGATGAAACGCATCATCCTGTCCACCCTTATTAGCTTCGCCTGCACCGGCGCTGCCTCCGCAGCCGTCTACGACATCGACCGGAGTCACACACAAGTTTTTTTCACCTACAGCCACCTGGGCTTCTCGCATCTCAGCGGTCGCCTCAACGAGGTAACCGGCAGCTTCGACTACGACGCCACCAAGCCGGCAAAGTCGTCCATCGACGTGCAGCTGCCGCTGTCGAGCCTGAGCACCGGCGTGCCGAAGCTCGACGAACACCTGGCCACCGCAGACTTTTTCGATGCCGGTAAATTCCCGACCGCCACGTTCAAGAGCAGCAAGGTGACCGTGCTCGGCAAGGACAGGTTGAGCGTTGCCGGTGACCTCACGATCCACGGCGTCACCCGCCCCGCGACCTTCGCCGTCACGCTCAATGGCTCCGGCATCCATCCGATGAAAAAGACCGCCGCGGTCGGCTTCGATGCGACCACCACCATCAAGCGCAGCGATTTCGGTATCGCCAAATACGTGCCGATGGTGGCCGACGAGGTCCGCTTGAATATCAGCATGGAAGCCCAGCAACCGGTCAAAGCCGACGCGGTGAGCAAAAAGGCGGGCTGAGTCGGCTAAAATGTCGGAATCCCTCCTGCTGGATTCCGCCATGTCGCCCGAGCAGCTGCCGGCAAATACCGAGTCCCGCTACCAGGTCTCGCGTGCGCAATTGCCACTGTGCTGCCCGACGCCAGCGATGGCGCTGTGGAATTCCCACCCCCGCGTATACCTGCCGGTGGAAGCCACTGGCCAGGCCAAGTGTCCCTACTGCGGCGCCGTCTTCGAACTGATTGACTGAGCGCTACGTCGCCGATGCGTCGCCTCACCGTGATGCAACTCGTGCCGGCGCTGGCCAGTGGCGGTGTGGAGCGCACCACGCTGGAAGTGGCAGCAGCGGTGGTTGCCGCAGGACATCGTTCGATAGTCGTGTCGGCCGGCGGACGTCTGGTGCCGGACCTTGAGACTGCAGGCAGCGAACACGTGACGCTGCCGATCGGAAGCAAGTCGCTGCGCGCGCTGGTCAGCGCGCGGGCCCTGCGCACGCTCCTGGCGGGGCTGCGGCCCGACATTGTGCATGCCCGGTCGAGATTGCCGGCTTGGCTCGGCTGGTGGGCGCTGCGCGGGTTGACCACGCCGAGACCACACTTCATCACCAGCGTGCATGGCCTCAACTCTCCCGGCTGGTACTCCAGCATCCTGGCCCGAGGCGAGCGCGTGATCTGCGTGTCGCCAACTGTTCGCGAGCATGTGTTGAGGCAGTGGCCGTCGACCGACCTGGCGCGGCTTTGCATCATCGAGCCGGGCATAGATGTGCTGCATTTCAGTGCTGGAACGATAGCCACGCCGGACGGGGCAGCGCCGCCTGGCCCGCACATCTGGCGCCTGTTGCTGCCTGGTCGAGGCACGCGCCTGAAAGGCCATGCGCACGCCATCGACCTCGTTGCGGACCTGCGCGCGGCGGGCGTCGCCGCTGATCTGCATCTGCTCGGAGCACTCGAGCCCGGCCGTGAAGCCTACGTTGCGCAACTGCGTGCGCAGGCTGCCGCATTGGGCATAAGCGCGCAGGTGCGCATCAGCGAGCCGTCCCCCGAAATCGTCGCTGCCTACCGCGACTGCGACCTGGTGCTGCAGGTGTCGGACAAACCGGAAGCGTTCGGCCGCACCGTTGTCGAAGCTCTAAGCGTTGGCAAGCCCGTGGTCGGCTGGGCGCACGGCGGCGTGGGCGACCTGTTGGCAAGACATTTTCCACAAGGCGCGGTGCCGCTCGGCGACCGCCAGGCCCTGCTGGCCACTACACTTGCGCTGTTGCGGGGCCATGTGCGCCCCGCGCCGTACCGTGGCCAGTCCCTGGCGGCCATGCAGGCGCAATCGCTGGAGGTCTATGAATCAGTTGCAGGCTGAGTCGCCTGGTTTTGGCTGGACGCCTTTCGTGGTGCTTGCCTACGTTGCGTTGTGGCCCACGGTCGGCCCGGCCGAGGCGGTGCTGAGCCTGGGTGCAATCGTCAGCATGGCAGTGCTTGCGTATCGCCGGTTTCGCCACGGTACCGCCTTGCTTAGCCGCGAGGCCTGGGCGCTGATCACGGTGCTGTTCCTCTGCTACTGGCTGCCCGAGTTTTTTTCTGCATGGGACGCCGTGGACACACGACGCGCCTGGCGCGAGGTGCTGGTGGACCTGCGTTACCTGCCGTTCCTGTGGCTGACCGGGATTGCCGTGGCACGCGCGCGCAGCCGGCGCACCGTGTTCACCGGACTTGGCATCATCGCCTTGTGCTGGGCGCTTGACGGCCTCGTGCAGGCAACCACCGGTTACAGCCTTGGCGGTCGCAATTCGGCTGATCGCCTCAGCGGCATCTTCGGCGCCGACAACCTCAAGCTCGGCCTGGTGCTGGCTACGCTCTCGCCGTTTGCGTTGGAAGCGGCCGCCCGCCGATTCCATGCCACCGGCTGGCTGCTGGCGGCAGCGCTGTTTGGCGTGATCATCCTCCTGGCCGGATCGCGCGCGTC
>JAYSXN010000325.1:0-3515 GCA_043717405.1 Gammaproteobacteria bacterium | reverse complement strand
GGGACAAGTCGCGCCATGACCGGGCAGCCGTCGATGGTCGCGGCGTTTGGCTACCTGCAGTTCAATTCGCTGGTCAACAATCTCAAGCAGCGCGTCCGGCGGCTGCGCCAGCCAAAATACCTGTTCGGCTTTATCGTGGGCGCAGCGTACCTGTACTTTTTCATGGTTCGACGCCTGTTCCACGCAAGCGCGGCGCCGGGCGGTATCTTGTCCAATCTGCCGGCGGGAATGGCCGCGCAGCTTGCCGCGATTGCCGCGCTGATATTGCTGGTCATCGTCATGCTGGCGTGGCTGCTGCCCAATGATCGCGCTGCCCTGCGTTTCACCGAGGCCGAGGTCGCCTTCCTGTTTCCCGCGCCGCTGTCGCGCCTGTCCCTGATCAATTTCAGCCTGCTGCGCTCGCAACTCGCGATTTTCTTCAGCGCTTTCATCATGTCCCTGCTGTTGCGCCGCGGCGCGCCCGGGGGCAATGCCTGGCAACACGCAGGCGCGATCTGGATGCTGCTGGCCACGCTGAAGCTGCATTTCCTCGGTGCCTCGTTCACTCGCGAGCGCCTGCTCGATCTCGGCGTGCGCCCGGCGCTGCGGCGGGTACTGGTGCTGGCGGTGGTTCTGATTATCGGGGGCTTGTGCTGGTGGTGGATGCGTGGCCAATTGCGCGCTCCCGACCGCGACGCGCTGGCCAACCCGGGCGGCCTGTTTGCCTACGTGGGCATGCTGCTGGCAACGCCGCCGCTGGGCTGGCTGCTGCTGCCCTTCAAGCTGATAGCCGCGCCCTTGTTTGCCAGCGACACCGGGTCATGGTTGCGCGCCGCAGGTCCGGCATTCGCGCTCGTGGCGTTGCATTATTTCTGGGTGGTGCGCTCGCAGGTGTCGTTCGAGGAAGCGTCCATCGACCTGGCGCGCAAGCGTGCCGAACGCAGCGCGGCGATGCGCGCAGGTAACAGCCGGTTCGGTCGCGCTCCCTCCAAGCCAAGGTCGGAACCGTTCGTGCTGGCTGCAACGGGCCATGTTCCGATCGCGTTCCTGTGGAAGGGCCTCATCGCGGCAGGTCCGCTATGGCGTCCTCGCTCCTGGCTGGTGGCTTGCGTAGTGATTGTCGCCGGTAGCCGATGGCTGGCGTCGGATCCGAACCTGCAGCCGGTTCTGCCGGCGATTGCTGGCGTCGCGGCAATGCTGGGCGCGTGGCTGTTCCTGATCGGGCCGATGTTCGTGCAACGCGGTTTGCGCGATACGGTGGACCAGCTGGACATCCTGAAGTCGAGCCCGCTGCACGGCTGGCAGATTGCGCTGGGCCAACTGCTCACGCCGGTACTGATCATCACCGGCGTGCAATGGCTGTTGTTGCTGCTGGCCATGCTGTGCTTCCGTGCCGAAGCGGGAGCTACGCTGTGGACGTATGGCAACGTGTTCAGTGCCGGCGTCGGGCTGCTGCTCATGGCCCCGCCCCTGTGCGCGTTGATGCTGTGCGTGCCCTTTGCAGGCCTGCTGTACTTTCCGGCGTGGACGGCGACGATCGGCGCGCGCAACGGCGGCTTCGAGGTGATGGGCCAGCGGATGATCTTCATGGGCGCCTACATTGGCACGCTGCTGGTTGCGTTGCTGCCGGCGGCACTGGTGGGTGGCCTGTGTTTCCTGCTGCTGAACTGGTCGCTGGGGCTGGCCGTCGCCTTGCTCGGCAGCAGCGTAGTGGCCGCCGTGGTCATCAGCGGCGAACTGGCGGGCGCTGTCTACTGGCTGGGCCGGCGCATCGATGCCTTCGATGTGTCGCTGGAGTCGCGTTAGCGCGCAAGGGGAGAAAACTACGGGCGCTCACGCAGGCCCAGGTTGATGGAGTCGATGAGTTCCGCGGAATTCCATGGCTTCGACAGGAACTCGTGCAAGCCTGCTTCCCGTCGCGCGCGATCCACGGCAGCAGGTTCGGCCTGGCCGGACAGCATGATCTTCAGCACCGTAGGAAAGCGCCGGTGCGCCTCGATCAGGAACTCGTCGCCCTTCATGCCGGGCATCTGCCAGTCCGAAATGATCACCAGCAGCGTATGGCCCTGGCCGGCCAATTCCTCGAGCAACTCCAGCGCTTCTTCGGCGCTCTCGGCGACATCGATCAGGAAGTCGCTGCCGTAGGCGCGGCGCAACTGGTCCTTGAGTGCGGTCAGCACGATGATCTCGTCGTCCACGCACAGCAGCACACCCTTTTCCATCATGACACTCCTGCGATAGGCAAACTGACGGTGAACGTGCTGCCGCGGCCAACTTCGCTTTCAACCTGTATGGAACCGCCGTGCTTGTCGATGATCCTGCGCACGATATCGAGGCCCAGGCCAGTGCCTTCGCCTGCAGCCTTGGTGGTAAAAAAAGCGTCGAAGATGCGCTCGCGCAATTCCGCAGGAATGCCGCAGCCGGTGTCGGCGATGGATATGAGCGCATTGCCGCCTTCCTGGCGCAGGCCCACGGTCAGCGTGCCCTTGTGGTCCATGGCTTGCAAGGCGTTGTGCACGAGGTTGGTCCACACCTGGTTGATCTCGTCGGGCAGGCAGCGCACGGGCGGCAGTTCGTCGTAGCGCTGTACCAGTTCGGTGCCCTGCTTGATCTGGTTCTGGTAGATGGTCAGCACTGTCTCGATGCCCTCGCGCAGGTTGGACTCGGTCCACACCTGCACACCGCCGAAGCGGGAGAATGATTTCAGAGCAAAGATGATCTTGGCGACGCGGTCGACGGCGGTGTTGATGTTCTCGGCATTCGTCGTGATGGTCGCGATGCCGTAGGCGGTATCCAGGATGCGTTCGTGCGCCGGATGGCGCAGCAGCGGCAGCACCTGTTCGATCTCGCCATGCGCCTGCAGCTGCACCAGCAAACCCGCGCGGTGCCGGGCCTGCGCCAGGCCCAACGCCTCGAGCTGCTCGGTGACCTCGCGCACCACGGCGCGCTCCTCGCGTGTGCTCAGCAAGGTTCGCGGCTGGCTTGCGCGTGCGATCAGGTGGCTGAACAGGCGGCGGTCTTCTTCATCCAGTTCCTCCAGCAGCCGCGGCAAGCCGAGCAAGGAACTGTTGATCGACTCGGAAATATTCCGGCCACTGGATTTGATCGCGCCAATTGGCGTATTGATTTCATGCGCAACGCCGGCTATCAGTTGGCCGAGCGCGGCCATTTTTTCCGAGTGCACCAGGTGTGCCTCGGCCTGGTGCAGATCAACTAGCGACTGTGCCGCCTGCCGGCGCGCGTTTTCGGCCAGCGCATAGGCATCGGCGTTGGCCAGGGCGATCGCGGCATACGCTGCCGCCGAGCGGAACACCTCAAGGTGTTGCTCGGGATACGCATCGGCCTGGTGGCTTTGCACGGTGACCACGCCGATACGCCGGCCATTGGCGATCAGCGGGCGGAATACCGCCGAGCGGATCGGCGCGCTTGGCGCAATGTTGGTGGAGTCGGGCGCCTCGTTGAGTTCGATTTCGTCAAAAAGAATTTCCCGATCTTCACGGAAGGTGCGCACAGCCAGGGAACTGGGATGATCGAGG
>JAYSXN010000324.1:0-3520 GCA_043717405.1 Gammaproteobacteria bacterium | reverse complement strand
GGGTCCAGCACGCGCACCACATGGCCGCGCTCGCGCGCCGCGGTGACCAGGCGCTGCGTGGAATAGAGTTTGTTGTTGCGCGACAGGATAGCCAGTTTCATTGCACGCAATCCGTGCCGGCCGGTGGGCCGAGCAGGAACGAACGCGCCGGGTCGATCAGGCAGCGTCGGCGCAACGCCGAACGGCCAAGCAGCATCGGGAACACCATCTGCCGGCGCTGGGTCAGGTTGATCTCGATCGGCCAGGACGTGCCGTCGCGTAGCAGCAGGCGCGTGCGGATGAATACCCGCATCTGCCGATGGCCACCAGAGTCGGTGACGGCGCGCTCGTCCGTCACTTCGGCTTCCACGGTGTCGCGGCGCTCTTCGTTTTCGCCATGCATGATGACGAAACGCACGTGCTTAGCGCCGTCGCGTTCGAACAACTCCTGCTCGTGCACGTGCAGCGCCGAGCTGCGCGCGCCGCTGTCGACTTTGGCGCGCACGCAGGCAATGCCCAGGTCAGGCAGCGCCAGCCATTCGCGCCAGCCAAACAACACGCGTTGCGGCGCCGGCCGGATGATGGCTCCGCGCGCCGCTGTTTCCATGGTTAGTTCCATATCTTGTTGTTTTGTGGGACGCCATGCTGGAGCGGGTGAAGGGAATCGAACCCTCGTCAGTTGCTTGGGAAGCAACAGCTCTACCATTGAGCTACACCCGCCTGGATGGCGATTATGGGCCGCGCGCCGACGCCTCGCAACGAAGTAGACTGGACCTATGATCCTGCACATCAATGGCGAGCCTCACGAGTTGCCCGCGCCGCAAACACTGGCATCGGTTCTGCTCTCGACCGGGCATGGCCAGCGCCGCGTGGCGGCCGAGGTCAACCTGCAGATCATTCCCAAAAGCCAGCATCACGCGTTTGCGCTCAGCGACGGTGACCACATCGAAATCATCCAGGCCATCGGTGGCGGCTGACGCGGGGGCGCCCACCAATGCAGCGCCGCCTGCCCAATCGCGCCATAATTGGGCGATGAATTCCGAGCCAGCCTCCGATCGCCCGCTGATCATCGCGGGCAAGTCCTATTCCTCGCGCCTGCTGACCGGTACCGGCAAGTTCACCGGCTTCGAGCAGACCCGCCTGGCGACCGAAGCGGCCGGGGCGCAGATCGTCACGGTTGCCCTGCGCCGCAGCAACCTGGGCCAGAACCGCGACGAGCCCAACCTGCTGGACATCCTGCCGCCCGATCGCTACACCATCCTGCCCAACACGGCCGGCTGCTATACCGCCGCCGACGCAGTGCGTACTTGCCAGCTTGCCCGCGAACTCCTCGGCGGACAGCAGCTGGTCAAGCTCGAGGTGCTTGGCGATGCGCGCACCTTGTTCCCCGATGTCGTGCAGACCTTGCAAGCAGCGCAGACGCTGGTAAATGACGGCTTCGAAGTCATGGTCTACACCTCGGACGATCCGATTCTTGCCAAGCGCCTCGAACAGATCGGCTGTGTCGCGGTGATGCCGCTGGCAGCTCCGATTGGATCCGGGCTCGGCATCCAGAACCGCTGGAACCTGCTCGAGATAATCGAGAACGCCGGCGTGCCGATCATCGTAGACGCAGGCGTCGGCACCGCATCGGATGCCGCGATCGCCATGGAACTGGGCTGCGACGGCGTGCTGATGAATACCGCCATCGCCGGCGCGCGTGATCCGGTGCTGATGGCGAGCGCCATGCGCAAGGCGGTCGAGGCCGGGCGGGAAGCCTTCCTCGCGGGGCGCATTCCACGCAAGCGCAATGCCAGCGCCTCCTCGCCGGTCGACGGCCTGTTCTTCTGAGCCGATGAGCAGCGACGCACTTCCTGAAGCCTCCGTCTCCGACGCATTGCGCAACCGCTCCATCCGCAGCTTCGTGCTGCGCCAGGGTCGGACCACCGATGCGCAGAAGCGTGCATTCAACGAACACTGGCCGCGCTTCGGCCTGGATTATCGCGGGGTGCCGCGTAACCTCGATTCGGTATTCGGCCGCAACGCCGGCCGCGTGCTTGAAATTGGTTTCGGCAATGGTGAGCAGGTGGCCTTCGCCGCGCGCAACGAGCCGCACCGCGACCTGATCGGCATCGAGGTGCATGGTCCCGGAGTGGGCCGCTTGCTCAATGAGCTCGCCGGCATCGACGATGCGCACGTGCGCGTGTACCAGCACGACGCCGTGGAAGTGCTGGCCAATGAAATTGCCGATGGCGCGCTGGAGGAAGTGCGCATCTTCTTCCCCGACCCGTGGCACAAGAAGCGCCACCACAAGCGCCGGCTGGTGCAGGCGCCATTCGCCGAATTGCTGTGCGACAAGCTTGTTGCCGGTGGTCGCCTGCATCTTGCGACCGATTGGCGCGATTACGCCGAACAGATGTGGGACGTCCTCGATGCCGCGCCGCGTCTGTTGAACGAAGCTGGCCCACGCGGCTGGATTCCGCGGCCGCCGTGGCGACGCCAGACGCATTTTGAAACCCGTGGCCAGAAACTGGGCCATGGGGTGTGGGACCTGCTGTACACGCGGCGCTGAGGGCAACACCTCCGAAATGGGCACCGACCTGATCCTGACCCGCGACATGATGCTGGTGCTCGGGCTGGTCGTGTTCACGATGACGATGTTCATGTTCGAACGCATCCGCAGCGATGCGACGGCGCTGGTCGTGCTGGTGGTGCTTGGGGTGACGCGACTGGTTCCGGCGGGCGAGCTGTTTTCAGGCTTTTCCGGCAACGCCGTGATCAGCATCATGGCCACGATGATCCTCGGTGCGGGTCTCGACCACACCGGTGCATTGAATCGTCTCGCCTCATGGTTGCTGCGCCGCTCGCGTGGCGCCGAGGACCGTTTGATTTTGTGGACCTCGGCGGTGGCGGGGCTGATGTCGGGCTTCATGCAGAACCCATCGGTCACCGCCTTGTTCATGCCGGTTGCCTCACGCTTGTCGGCACGCACGGGAGTTGCTTTGTCGCGATTGCTCCTGCCGTTGGCCGCCGCCATCGTCATGGGCGGCGGCCTGACAATGGTGGGCAACTCGCCGCTGCTGTTGTTGAATGACCTGATCCTGTCGGCCAATCGCAACCTGCCTTCCGGCGCCGCGACGCTGGCGCCTTTTCCGATGTTCCAACCCTTGCCCATCGGCATCGTCCTGCTGGTGACGGGTTTGCTTTATTACCGCTATCCGGGCCGTAAATGGTTGCGCCACGGCGAAGGCGCCAGCGACGCAGTAACGCCGGCACGCACCGACAGCTACTTCGCGCAGGCCTACGGCATCGAAGGCGAAGTGTTCGAGCTGACGGTGGGCGCGGAAAGTCCGTTGGTCGGCATGTCCATCGGCGAAGCGGAGGCGCAGCCGGACGCGCCGCTGTACCTGGCGTTGCTCACGGGCAGCCAGGCGCGGCTGGCACCGCCTGCGGACCAGATGCTCTGGGTCGGCAGCGTCATCGGCGTGATGGGCAAGCGCGAAGCCGTGCAGGCGTATGCGCAGGTCAACCAGATGAAAGTGTCGGCGCGGTTGCGAAATTT
>JAYSXN010000323.1:0-10228 GCA_043717405.1 Gammaproteobacteria bacterium | reverse complement strand
TCCTGAAGTTTGGCGAAAATGACGCTTGCATCGGCTTCCTGGTTGGCAAGGAAAACCAGGGGCTGGGCTACATGTTCCAGCTGATGAACGAGGCGCGCATCGGCGTCGGCATGGGCGCGATCATGCAGGGCATGGCCGGCTACCTGTATTCGCTGGACTATGCACGCGAGCGGCGCCAGGGCCGGCATCCCGATCAGAAAGATCCGGGCACACCGGCGCTGCCGCTGATCGAGCACGCCGACGTCCGGCGCATGCTCCTGCAGCAGAAGGCCTACTGCGAAGGCGCATTCGCGCTGGCGCTATACGCAGGCACGCTGGTGGACGCGCATTCATGGGCACACGATCCAGTGCAGCGCGCGGCCGCCGGCGCGGCACTGGATTTCCTGACTCCGGTGATCAAGTCATGGTCGGCGGAATGGTGTTGCAAGGCCAACGATCTGGCGCTGCAGGTGCTGGGCGGTTACGGCTATACCCGCGAATATCCCGTCGAACAGAATTATCGTGACAACCGTCTCAACCCGATCCACGAGGGCAGCAATGGCATCCAGGCTCTGGACCTGCTGGGCCGCAAGGCCGTGCTCGACCAGGGTGCGGCGCTGGCATGGCTACTGGCGAGGTGCCGCGAGACGGCCGATGAAGCAGCGTCGATGCCAGGCCTGCACGACCACGCGGTCGCGTTGCGCAAAACCGCGGACACGGTGGAGCAAACGACGCAGGTTCTGCTTGATAGCCTCGGCGGCGGCCAGCTGCGCCTGGGCCTGGCCAATGCGTCCTTGTACCTGACGGTCGTCGGGCATTGCCTGGTCGCCTGGATGTGGCTGCGACAGGCTGTCGTTGCCACGCAATCCCTGCCCGCGGCAGCGCGTGCCGATCAAGACTTCTACCGCGGAAAATTGGCGACGTGCCAGTATTTCTTCCGCTACGAACTGCCACTTGTCGACGGACATGCCGCCCTGCTGCAGGCGCTTGATGACACGACTCTTGCGATGCGGTCGGAGTTTTTCTAGGTAGCGCGCAAGGCAGCGCGGCTTGGACACTCGCGCGATCGTTAGCGCAACTTGCGCAGCACACTGGCTGCCGTTCAAGATTGGCGTGCCAAGCTATGAGGTAAAACGCGAATCACAAGGGTCCCATGAAACGCAGCGTCACCTCGTCCCGCCGGCCCAACACGCATGAAGCGCTGAAGTCGCCGTCCGCGCTGCTGATGGCGATGGAAGGACGGGCGATGTTCGAGTGGGCGTCCTATGCGCTGACCTGGCCGTGGCTGCGCACCGCGCCACGTGGGGATGGCCATCCGGTGCTCGTCTTGCCCGGACTATGCGCGGGCGACCACAGCACCTATCCGCTGCGCCGCTTCCTCACGCACCTGGGTTACGAGACTTATCCGTGGGACCAGGGGCTGAACTTCGGTCCACGCGACCGGGTGATCAAGGGCCTGGTGGACCAGGTGCGGGCCGTGCAGAAAAAACATCGGCAGAAGGTCAGCATCATCGGCTGGTCGCTCGGCGGCGCCATGGCCAATGCGCTGGCATTGCGCATGCCCGAGCGCGTTCGCCAGGTGGTCACCCTCGGCTCGCCACTGACCGGCCACCCCAAGGGCACCAATGCCTGGCGCATCTTCGAGATGGTCAGTGGTTTCCGCTCGGATGATGAGCGACTGATGGAACTGGTCAACGGTAAACCCAGCGTGCCGACGACATCGATACTGAGCAAGACGGACGGCGTGGTGAACTGGCGCATGAGCCTTGCGCTGGAATCGGCAATCGCGGAAAACATCGAAGTCAGCGCGACGCACCTGGGCATGGGCGCGAATCCGGCAGTGTTATGGGCTATCGCGGACCGGCTTGCGCAGGCGGAAGGGAAATGGAAACCGTTCGTGCGCACAGGCGCCTGGCGATCGCTGGTTTATCGCGATCCGCATCGGTTTCGGCTGGCGGATTTGCTCGCGCCTTGATGTTGGCGCGTCGCTTGATTGACGTCGCACAGGTTACCAAGAGTCTTGCAGAAGCTAGTTCGCGAAGGGCCGCCGGGGGTGGGGTGATTCAGTCACGCTCAGTAAAAAACAGGATGTTTTTTCCTGGCTGGCACCCATTGCCCCCGCACCCGGCGGCCGCGCCTGGTCTTTCCGGACAGTTCCACAGCGAAAACAGCTCGCGGGTCGACGCGCGCGGGAACTACTCCGCCAACGTCAACAACGAAGCATTCCCACCCGCAGCCGTAGTATTGATGGTCAACGTCCGCTCACTGGCGAACTTCAGCAGGTAATGCGGCCCACCCGCCTTCGGGCCGGTGCCTGACAAGCCCTCGCCGCCGAACGGCTGCACGCCGACCACTGCGCCAATCTGGTTGCGATTGACATAGCAGTTGCCCACGCGCACCGAGTTGACGATGTGCTGCACCGTTGAATCGATGCGCGAGTGGATGCCCAGCGTCAGCCCATAGCCGGTAGCGTTGATGTCGGATAGCACCTTGTCCAGGTCGCGCGCGTGATAACGGATTACGTGCAGCACCGGGCCAAATACTTCCTGGGTCAGCTGCGAGAGCGAATGCAGCTCGTAGGCGCGCGGAGCGAAGAAGCTGCCGTGGCTGCAGTTTTCGCCAAGGGCAACAGCCTTGATCAGCGTGGCTTCCCGGTCCATGCGCGCGGCGTGGTTCACCAGCAACGCACGTGCGTCCTCGTCGATGACCGGACCAACGTCGGTGGACAGCAACGCCGGGTCGCCGACCACGATTTCATCCATCGCGCCGGCCAGCATTGTAATCACGCGGTCCGCGATATCGCTCTGTACGAAAAGGATGCGCGCGGCCGAACAGCGCTGCCCGGCCGAATCGAAGGCCGCGGTCATCGCGTCCTTGACCAGTTGTTCCGGCAGCGCCGAGGAATCGGCGATCAAGGCATTCTGGCCGCCCGTTTCAGCGATCAGCGTCGCCAGCGCGGAACGACGCGCGGCCAGTGCGCGGTTGATCGCCCAGGCGGTGTCAGTGGAACCGGTGAAGACCACGCCGCTGACGCGCACGTCACGGGTGAGCGCGGCGCCAACCGAAGCGCCATCACCGGGCAGGAATTGCAGTACATCCCTCGGTACGCCCGCTTGATGCAACAGCGTGACGGCGAAATGCGCCATCAAGGTGGTCTGTTCCGCCGGCTTGGCGATGACCGTATTGCCAGCGGCCAAGGCCGCGGTAATCTGGCCGAGAAAGATTGCCAGCGGGAAATTCCACGGGCTGATGCACACAAACACGCCGCGGCCGTGCAATTGCAACTCGTTGGATTCGCCGGTCGGCCCTGGAAGTTTTTCCGGCGCACCAAATTGCCGGCGGGCCTGCGCGGCGTAGTAGCGGCAGAAGTCCACTGCCTCGCGCACCTCTGACACCGATGACGCCAGCGATTTCCCGGCTTCCTTTACGCACAGCGCGATCAACTCGGGCATGTGCTCCTCGAGCAAGTCAGCCGCAGCCTCGATGATCGCTGCGCGGGCGTCGGCAGGGGTGTGGTCCCAGCGCTGGAACGCCGCCGTGGCATCCGCCAGTGCGCGCTCGACTTGCGCCTCGTCGCTGGCTTGCCAATTGCCTATGGACTCGCGCCGGTCGGCAGGATTGGTCACCGGCACGATCGCGCCAGTGCCAGGGCCGCCGGCAACCAGTGGCGCCGCCTGCCAGTCGCGCACCGCGGCGTTGACCTTATCGGCGAGCACGCGCAGCTCTTGGTCGTTGGCAAGGTTGACGCCCATGGAGTTGATCCTGTCGGGGAAAATGGCTGAGGGTTGTGGAATATGCGGATGTGATTTGCTGCTGAATGCTTTCACCGTGGCCACCGGATCGGCCACCAGTTCGGCCGGCGGCAGCGAGGCGTCGGTGATGCGGTTGACGAAGCTGCTGTTCGCGCCGTTCTCCAGCAGGCGGCGCACGAGATACGGCAGCAAATCTTCGTGCGATCCGACGGGTGCGTAAACGCGGCAAGGCACGTTCAACTGATCGGCGCCGATGGTTTCGGCATACAGGTGGTTGCCCATGCCGTGCAGGCGCTGGAATTCAAAAGCCTTGCCCTGCGCCAGGTAATGCACCGCGGCAATGGTCTGCGCATTGTGCGTGGCAAACATCGGGTACAGCGCGTCGCTCGCGTCGAGCATGCGCCGCGCGCAAGCCAGGTAACTGACGTCGGTATTGGGCTTGCGGGTGAAAACTGGGTAGCCGGCCAGTCCGTCGGTCTGCGCCTTCTTTATCTCCGAATCCCAGTACGCACCCTTCACCAGCCGTACCGGCATGCGGCGCCCGGTGCGGCGCGCCAGATCGATCAGGAAATCAAGCACGAATGGCGCGCGCTTCTGGTAGGCCTGCACGGCCAGGCCATAACCCTCCCAGCCGTCCAGGGACGGGTCGGCGAAAGCGGCCGCGATGACTTCCAGCGACAACTCCAGGCGCTCTGATTCTTCGGCATCGATGGTGAAGCCAATGCCCTGCGCCTTGGCCAGCTGCGCCAGCTCCAGCACGCGCGGCACCAATTCGGCGAGCACGCGCGCGCGCTTGATGAACTCGTAGCGCGGATGCAGCGCCGACAATTTCACCGAAATCGACGGGGCGGCAAAAACATCCGGATAGGGTCCGCCGGAACCGATGGCGATGATTGCCTTGCGGTACGCCTCAAGATAGCGCGCGGCATCGTGGGCGGTGAAAGCACCTTCACCGAGCATGTCGAAGGAGTAGCGGTAAGCCGCATTCTCGCCCTTGTGTGAGCGCTCCAGCGCCTCGCCGATGGTGCGCCCCATCACGAACTGGTGGCCCATGATGCGCATGGCCTGGCGCACGGCCAGGCGGATTGCCGGTTCGCCCATGCGTCCCACGAGGCGCCGGAAGGCGCCGGCGGCGTTGCCCCGGGTTTCATCGGCCAGGTTGACGATGCGCCCGGTCAGCATCAGCCCCCAGGTGGAGGCGTTGACCAGTACGGAAGTGGAGCGGCCGACGTGTGCGTCCCAGTCGGCGTCGCCCAACTTGTCGCGGATCAGCTTGTTGGCGGTGTCCTGGTCGGGGATGCGCAGCAGCGCTTCGGCCACGCACATCAGCAGCACGCCTTCCTCCGAACTTAGGTCGTACTCGCGCATGAACGCCTCGACCATTGCCGGATCGGCGGCGCGGATGCGCGTACGCTGGACCAGACCGATAGCGGTCGCCTGCACCGCTGCCTGGGCATCGGCGGGAAGTTCGGCCTGGCTGAGCAATTCTTCCAGATGCTCGGTTTCATCGCGAAGCGTGGCGGCAGTGATGCGCTGGCGCAGCGGCGTCAAGGCCGCGGGCAGTTCGGAGCTGAGGATGGGGGTCAAGGGAATCCCGGCAATGGCGGCGCGGCGCGCCGGGCCAAGCGCAGATTCTAGTCGCCGGGGCGCAAGCCGGCAAAGCAGGCTGCTTGCCGGCGGTCAGCGCGACGATACAAATCCTTCACACGCCTTCGCCGAATCTGCAATGCGTGCCGCCCAAGCGCCTTCCGGCTTGCCGCGAACCCTGGCAAGAGCGTAAAATTCGCACGTTTTCCGGCCTTGTCCTGCGTGCGGTCCGACGTGGAGATGGATGTGATCGAGCTGGTTGCCCAAGGCAGTGCTGGAGCGCTCGTGCAACTCAGGTTGCGCCCTCGCCGTGCACTGACGGCACGGCAATTCCGGATGGTTTTCGCGGTGTTGGCCACGGCGACGTGGTTGGTGGCGCTGTTTACGTACGTGGGCGGCAATGTTTTCGCGCCGGCCTTTGCGTTCGCCGACAGCGCGTTCCTTGCGGCCTGCCTGCGCTGGGTGTGGTTGCAGGGCGAGCGGTTCGAGGAGATCGCGATCACCCCGGGTCAGGTGGAAGTTCGGCAATCACGGCAAGCGGAGCCGATGCTGAGAGCCCATCCGTACTGGGTGCGATTGCGGGTCAGCCGGATGGGCGGCGAACCGCATATCCACATGGCCTCAAGTGGACGCGAGGTGGAGGTAGGTTCGTTCCTGTGCGAGGCAGAACGGCTCGACCTGCTGAAAAGCTTGAAAAATTTTCTGGCGGCCGCCGCAGGGGCGCTGCCCGGCACCGATAACAGTTAGAGGGTGGGTCCCGATGAAAGCAGTGACGAACATCCGACGCATGGTCCGCCTGGCCGGCAGCCTGGCGCTGCTGGTCAGCGCCGGCGCGCTCGCCAACCCCACCGATCCGGTGCGCTGGCAACTGAACATGACCCCGGGCGTGACCGCCACTTCGCACAATGCCTACAACGCGCACATGATGATGCTATGGATCTGCATCGCCATCGGCGCGGTGGTGTTCGGCGCAATGGGTTACGCAATGTACAAGTTCCGCCATTCCAAAGGCGCCGTGCCCGACACCGGGTTCACCCACAGCACCGTGCTCGAGGCGCTGTGGACGGTGATTCCGATCGCCATCCTGGTCGGCTCGGCGATCCCCGCCACGCGCATGGTGATGGCGCAGTACAACGCCGACCATCAAGCCATGCCGGCGGAGATGACTGTCAAGATCACCGGCTACCAGTGGATGTGGCGCTACGAATACGTGGGCCAGGACGTCAACTACATCAGCCGTCTCGACCGCGAGTCCAACCGCGTGCGCCAGTCCGGCGCGGTGCCCGACCTTGCCGCGATGCCGCATTACTTGCGCGATGTCGACCATCCGCTGGTGCTGCCGGCCGATACCCGCATCCGCTTCGTGATCACCGGCGATGACGTCATCCACGCCTGGTGGGTGCCTGCGCTCGGTTGGAAGCAGGACGCCATTCCCGGGATCATTAACGAGGACTGGACGCAGGTGCACGAGCCGGGCATCTACCGCGGCGTTTGCGCGGAGCTGTGCGGCAGGGACCATGGCTTCATGCCGATCGTGGTAAAGGTCGTGCCGAAGGCTGAATACCGCAGCTGGCTGGCCGAGCAAAAGGCCAGCAATGAGGCAGCCAACACGGCGGCTGTTGCGCCGGCGGCAGCGATGCCTGCCGCGTTGGCTGCCGCGCCTGCGGTCACGGCCGCCGCACCTGCTGTGAAGGCCGGCGGCGCCAACTGATCCACGCATCCTCGCAAACGAATCGCATCATCTTCAAACAAGGCTAGCGACATGTCCGATTACAGCGCCGCGCACGACGATCATGGGCACGATGACCATGGCCACCAGCAGACATTTTTCCAGCGCTGGTTCCAGTCCACCAACCACAAGGACATCGGTACGCTGTACCTGATCTTCTCGCTGGTGATGTTCTTCATCGGCGGTTCGATGGCGATGGTGATCCGGGCCGAGCTGTTCCAGCCCGGGCTGCAGTTCGTGTCGCCGGAATTCTTCAACCAGATGACCACCACGCATGCGCTGGTGATGATCTTCGGCGCGGTGATGCCAGCGTTCGTCGGGCTTGCCAACTGGATGGTGCCGATGATGATCGGCGCGCCGGACATGGCGCTGCCGCGCATGAACAACTGGTCATTCTGGATCCTGCCATTCGCCTTCACGCTGTTGCTGATGCCGCTAATCCTGCAGGGTTTCAGCATCGGTGGCGGTGGTCCGGCCGGCGGCTGGACGATGTATCCGCCGCTGTCGTTGCAGGGCGGCAACAACACCGCGTTCCTGGTGTTCGCCGTGCACCTGATGGGCATCAGCTCGATCATGGGCGCGATCAACATCATCGCCACCATCCTCAACATGCGCGCCCCGGGCGTCGACCTGCTGAAGATGCCGGTGTTTGTGTGGAGCTGGCTGATCACCGCGTTCCTGCTGATCGCGGTGATGCCGGTGCTTGCCGGCGCCGTGACGATGCTGCTGACCGACAAGTTCTTCGGTACGTCCTTCTTCAATGCCGCCGGCGGCGGC
This sequence comes from Gammaproteobacteria bacterium, assembly GCA_043717405.1. Taxonomy (GTDB): domain Bacteria; phylum Pseudomonadota; class Gammaproteobacteria; order Xanthomonadales; family Xanthomonadaceae; genus Arenimonas. The sequence goes on along the minus strand of JAYSXN010000323.1, from coordinate 2,404 downwards.
GACCCGGTGATGTTCCAGCACATCTTCTGGTTCTTCGGGCATCCCGAGGTCTACATCATGATCCTGCCGGCGTTCGGCATTGTGTCCGAGATCATCCCGACCTTTGCGCGCAAGCCGCTGTTCGGGTACCAGGCGATGATCTACGCCGTGGCCTCGATCGCATTCCTGTCCTTCATCGTGTGGGCGCACCACATGTTCACCGTCGGCATGCCGCTAGGCGGCGAGCTGTACTTCATGTACGCAACGATGCTCATCGCCATCCCGACCGGCGTGAAGGTTTTCAACTGGGTGACCACGATGTGGCGGGGCTCGATGAGCTTCGAAACGCCGATGCTGTTCGCGGTCGGCTTCGTCATCATGTTCACCATCGGCGGATTCTCCGGCCTGATGCTGGCCATAGTTCCGGCCGACTTCCAGTACCAGGACACCTACTTCGTGGTGGCCCATTTCCATTACGTACTGGTCACCGGGGCCGTGTTCGGGATCATGGGCGGCGTGTATTACTGGCTGCCGAAGTGGACCGGGCACCTGTACAACGAGACGCTTGGCAAATGGCATTTCTGGCTGAGCACGATCTTCGTCAACTTGCTGTTCTTCCCGCAGCACTTCCTGGGCCTGGCCGGCATGCAGCGTCGCGTGCCGGACTACAACCCGGCGTTTGCTGACTTCAACGCCTGGTCCTCGATTGGTGGCTTCGGCTTCGGCCTGTCGCAATTCCTGTTCGCATGGATTGTCTGGAGCACCATCCGCGGCGGGGCCAAGGCCCCGGACCGGGTTTGGGAAGGCGCGCGCGGACTGGAGTGGACGCTGTCTTCGCCACCCCCGCACCACACCTTCACCACGCCACCGGTCATTCGCGACGGTGACCTGGCGCATGGCGACATCACGCACTGAGGATTGACGCGAGCCCAACTGGGGTCGCGTCTGACCAATGGAAACCAATCCGATGAAACAGCAGCAGCTTCCTGGACACGCCCGCGCCGGCGTCCGCCTGACCGTAGCGATCCTGGCCGCCTGCGCGATCGGCTCCTACGTGCTTTTCATGTTTTCCGTGCTCGGCCACAAATGAAGCCGGACGTGCGCGCCACGCTGCGACGCATCGCACTGATCTCGGCGGGATCGTTCGTGTTCGCGTTTTCGCTGGTGCCGCTGTACAACGCCGCCTGCGAAAAAGTCTTCGGCATCAAGCTCGAGCGCGGCCCGGCCGGCGCGCAGCAGATTGCCGGCATGCGGCCGGACCTGAAGCGCACGGTGCGTGTGCAGTTCGACGGCACCGTCAACTCACGCCTGCCGTGGGAGTTCAAGCCGATGCAGTTGTCGCTGGACGTGCACCCGGGCCAGCAATACGAAGCAACTTTCCTTGCCCGCAATACCTCCAACGAGGCGATCGTCGGCAACGCAGCGCCTTCCATCGCGCCGAACCAGGCTTCCGGTTTTTTCACCAAGACCGAATGCTTCTGCTTCACCCAGCAACTGCTCAAGCCCGGCGAAACGCGCACCATGCCGGTGCGCTTCATCGTCAACCCGACGCTGCCCGCGGACGTGGGCATCATCACCCTGTCCTATACTTTCTACCGCAACGATTACGCCACCACGCAACTCAATAACGCGGGCGGCTCGGCCGCCGGCCACTCCGCGCCTTGATGCACGACGCAGTCAACGCACCCCACCACACGACCTTCATCGCTTCGGGAACCGAAATGGCACACGCCCACGACGACGCAACCATCTACTACGTGCCGACCCACAGCCGCTGGCCGTTCCTGGGCTCGATCGCGCTGTTCACGCTGATGGTTGGCGCGGCCAACCTGATGAATGGCAATGCCTGGGGCAAGGAGGCCTTGTTCCTCGGCCTGGCCATGGTGCTGGCGGTACTGGGCATGTGGTTTGGCGACGTCATCGCCGAGTCCCTGCAGGGCCGTTACAGCCCGCAGGTCGACATCTCCTTCCGCATGGGCATGATGTGGTTCATCTTCTCGGAGATCATGTTTTTCGCAGCTTTCTTCGGAGCGCTCTTCTACGCCCGGATCTACGCAATGGCCTGGCTGTCGGGCGAAGGCCACGGCGCGCTGACCAACCAGTACCTGTGGAGTGGTTTTTCGTCGGCGTGGCCGAGCAATGGCCCTGGTGAAATCGGTGGGCATTTCCAGATCATCGCGCCCTGGGGCCTGCCACTGGTCAATACCTTGCTGCTGCTCAGCTCCGGCGTGACCATCACGCTGGCGCACCACGCCCTGCGCGCGGGGCGGCGTACCGGCCTGCTGGTGTGGCTCGGAGCGACCATCCTGCTCGGCGCCAGCTTTCTGTTCTTCCAGGCCACCGAATACCACGAGGCGTACACCGAACTGAACCTCACTTTGGGCTCAGGCATCTACGGCTCGACCTTCTTCATGCTTACCGGCTT
>JAYSXN010000322.1:0-3543 GCA_043717405.1 Gammaproteobacteria bacterium | reverse complement strand
CTGCGTCGCGATGCGCACACCTCCCAGCGCGCGCGCAGCGCGGGCAGCAGCGCTTCGCCCACCGTCCATTCCCAGACCTTCCCGGTGGCCAGGGCGAGCAGTTCGCCAGGGCTGCCGTGGAAGCGCAACTGGCCCGCGGCCATGATCGCGAGGGAGGACGCGCTCGCCTCGACATCGGAAACAATGTGCGTGGACAGGATCACCAGGCGCTCACCGGCAAGATCGGTCAGCAAGTGCCGGAAGCGCATGCGTTCTTCCGGATCGAGCCCCACCGTGGGCTCGTCGACGATGAGCAGCGAGGGGTCGTTGAGCAAGGCCTGGGCGATGCCGACGCGCTGGCGCATGCCGCCGGAAAACTCGCCGAGCCGGCGCTCGCCGGCATCGCCCAAGCCAACGAGGGCGAGGCAGGTTTCTATGCGCTCGCGTGCATGGGCGCCGGAAAGGCCCTTGACTGCGGCGAGGAAGCTGAGGAATTCACGCGCGCTCAGGGCGCCGTAGACGCCAAAGTCCTGGGGCAGGTAGCCGAGCGCGCTGCGCAGCGGGTCCGGCTGCCGCGCGATATCGCTGCCGTTCCAGGTGACGGTGCCGCTGCTCGGCCGCGCGAGCGTGGCCAGGATGCGCATCAGCGTGGATTTGCCGGCGCCGTTGGGCCCTAGCAAGCCGACGATGCCCGGCCCCATGCGCAGGTCCAGGCCGGCTACGGCGAGATGGCCGCCCGGATAGCGGAAGGAAACGTCGTTGACCAGCAGCGCACACTCGGACACGGACCAGCCCCTTGGCTACCACCGCGACTTGCGGCTAGCTTGCGCTAGTAGTGTAGTTACCTACCACACCACGACGCATGGGCCAAACGACAGGGGTGCTGCGATGGGCAGCTCAGGTGCTTTCCTGCAGCTCTGGCCCGTGCGCCAGCCGGCTCAACTGCAGCATGTCCAGGATCTGCACGTGGCGGCCGTCGACGCGGATGACCTGCTCGTCCTGCAAGCGGCCAAAGCTCCGGCTCACCGTTTCCAGCGCCAGCCCGAGGTAGCGGGCGATGTCGTCGCGACTCATCGGCAGCACGAAGTCCAGCGCCGACTGACCAATGAAGCTCAGCCGCTCGCCCAGGTTGTGCAGCAGGTAAGCCACCCGTTCATGCGCCTGCTTGCGGATCAGCACCGACATATGGTCCTGATCGCGCCCCATGCTGTTGCCGATGATGCGCATCAGCTGCTGTTGCAAGCTGGGCAGCTGCGCGGCAACCAGGGTGAGTTCCTCGTAGGGCACCTCGCAGACGTTCGCAGTGGTCAACGCGATGGCCGAGCAGCGATGCTCGCCGGATCCCAGCGCGTCCAGGCCGATCAGTTCGCCAGCCAGGTGGAAGCCCATGATCTGCTCGTCACCGTTTTCGCTGGTGGCGACAGTCTTGAAGGCGCCATCGCGCGCGACGTACACCGAGCGCAAAGCATCGCCGAGCCGGAACAGGTGCTCGCCGCGGGTAACGGGCCGGCGCCGCTTGACGATATCCTCGAGCCACTGCAGTTCATTGGCATCGACGCCGGCGGGCAAGCACAGCTGTTGCAGCGAGCACTGCGAACAGCTGTGCCGCAATCGACCAAGGGGGATCGGAGGCGTATCCATCCCCGATCATGACAGCTGAACCTGAGCCGGCCGTAAATTGGCGAATTGATTCGGATCAATGCATGCGCGCGGCTGAGGGGTGAAGGTGGGCCACCTCCAGGAGTCGAGCCATGTCCCAGAAATTGCCAACCGCCGCCGCGGTGCCCGTCGTTTGAGCGCCCTTGCGATGACCACCGCCTTCGACCGATGGGCCGCAGGTTACGGCCTGATCCAGCACGAACCAATCACCAAGGTGCGCGTGCAAGCCATGGTCGAGGCACTGGTGCTGTCGGGCAAATGCCCGGATTCCGCGACCGCCTATGCACGGCTGAGCGCCCTGGACCGCATCACCAGCGCAGGCATGTGGCTGGTGGTGCACATGACTTACGCACGCTCGGTCTGGCTCGACGGGCGGATCATGCACGCCGAGGATTTCAAGGCGCATCCGGAGGGCCACACCGGCGGTGCGCTGAACATGGTCCCCGCGTACGCCGGCTATCTCGCGATGAACGCGCTCGATGGCTTCACGCGCAGCTGGATGATGGGCCAGGGCCACTGCGTCGCGGCGATCGACGCGCTCAATGTGATCATGTCCAACATGTCGCCGGCGCATGCCGCACGCTACGGCATGGATGACGACAGGCTCTCGCGCCTGGCGACAGACTTTTATTCATACGCAATCAATCCCGATGGCAGCCCGGCCTCACCGCTCGGCTCGCACGTCAACGCCAACACCGCCGGTGGTACCCAGGAAGGCGGCTATCTCGGCTTCACCGAACTGCACTACGCGCACGCGGCACTGGCCGGCGAAAGGCTGGTGGCCTTCCTCAGTGACGGCGCCTTCGAGGAACAACGTGGCAGCGACTGGTCGCCGCGCTGGTGGCGCACTGAAGACAGCGGCCTGGTCGTGCCGATCATGATCCTCAATGGGCGCCGTATCGAACAACGCAGCCAGATCGAACAGTCCGGCGGCGAGCCATGGCTGCACAAGCACCTGCGGCTCAACGGCTTCGATCCGATTGCGCTTGATGGCCGTGATCCCGCGAGCATCGCCTGGGGCATCTACACCATGGAATCGCGCCTGCTCGAGCAATCGCGACACGATGCGGTGCGCTCGCATCGGTTGCCCTACGGAATTGCCGAAACGATCAAGGGCTTTGGTTTTACTGGCGCTGGCAGCAATGCCGCGCACAACCTGCCACTGCCCGGAAACCCGTCACTGGAGTCGGCCTCGCGCGCCTTGTTCAACGAGGGCGCGGCGCGCTTGTTCGTGGAGCCGGAAGAACTGCGCGAGGCCATCGCCGCGCTGCATACGCACGGCGCGCAACGGCGTCCGCTGGAGCGCGACCACGCACTTGCGACGCGCCAGGTGGCGTTGCCTTTGCTACCTTCGCCCGATTGGCAGGCGGTGGGCACGGCGAGTTCACCGATGGCCGCCATCGATGCCCATTTCGTGGCGCTGCTCGATGCCAATCCTCAGCTGCGCGCGCGGGTCGGCAATCCCGACGAGTTGCGCAGCAATCGGCTGGAACGCACGCTCGACCGGCTGATGCATCGGGTCACCCATCCCGAAGCCGGCACCGCCGAGTCGCGTACTGGCGGCGTGGTCACGGCCTTGAACGAAGAGGCGGTGGTCTGTGCCGCACTGGGCAACAAGGGCGGCATCAACCTGGTGGTGACCTACGAGGCGTTCGCGCCCAAGATGCTCGGCGCGTTGCGTCAGGAAATTATTTTCTCGCGGCATCTTCGCGACGCCGGTCGCGCGCCCGGCTGGCTGTCGGTGCCCATCGTGCTGACCTCGCACACCTGGGAAAATTCCAAGAACGAGCAATCGCACCAGGACCCGACGCTGTCGGAGGCCTTGCTCGGAGAAATGTCCGACAGCTCACGTGTCCTGTTTCCCGCCGATGCCAACAGTGCGGTCGCGCTGCTTGATTCCGTTTA
>JAYSXN010000321.1:0-3565 GCA_043717405.1 Gammaproteobacteria bacterium | reverse complement strand
CCTGGGCAGCAAGGGCATAAACGGCAAAGCCGAATTGCGCTGCTACCACCGATGCGCCTGGCCCGGCGAAAGCCTGGGCGATCATCATCAGCAATTCGTGCGAGCCATTGCCGAGCATCAACTGCGCGGGCGACAGGCCAAGGTGATCGGCAAGCGCCCGCTTGAGGGGCGCGCCGAGCGGGTCCGGGTAACGGTGCAGGTAGGCGGCACATCGCTGGAATGCGGCGAGCGCTGCCGGACTCGTACCCCAGGCATTTTCATTGGAGCCCATTTCAAGCAACGCGCAGCCAAAGGCAGCACGCAGCGCGACGATGTCGTGTCCGGGATCGTAGGCGCGAAGCCGGCGAATACCAGGTTGCGCAAGGGATTCGAAATCCGGCACGGCCATCGTCAGAGCAGCGCCACCGGATAGGAGCCGAGCACTTTGACGTCGGCCGCGTATTCGCCGAGTTCGGACAAGGCCTTGCGCACCGGCTCGTCATCTACATGGCCAGACACATCGATGAAAAACGCGTATTGCCACAGACCAGCATGCGACGGCCGCGACTCGATGCGATTCATGCTCACGCCATGCCGCGCGAATGGACTGAGCACGTTATACAAAGCGCCCGGCTGGTCGCGAACGAATACCAGCAGCGACGTGCGATCGTGTCCGGAAGCATTGAACAGCTCACGCCCCAGCACCAGGAAGCGAGTCGTATTGTCCTGCCGGTCCTCGATGGGTCCGGCGACCACTTTCAATCCGTAGACGTGCCCTGCCGATTCACCGGCGATCGCGGCGGCGTCATCGGCCATGCGCACCTTTCGCGCCGCTTCGGCGTTGCTCACCACCGCTATTTTTTCCGCGTGCGGGGCGTGCTGGCGCAGCCAGGCCTTGCATTGCGCAAGCGACATTGCGTGCGAATAGATGCGCTCGATGTCCTCGGCACGGCCGGTCCGCGAGAGCAGGTACTGGTGCACATGCAGTTCCACTTCGCCGCAGATCTTCAGGCTCGAGGTCAGGAACATGTCGAGCGTCGACTGGATCGTACCCTGCCCAGAATTTTCCACCGGCACCACGCCGAAATCCGCGTGCCCGGCTTCGACTTCCTCGAACACCTCCTCGATGCTCGACAAGGGCAAGCCGCGCGCGGAGTGTCCGAAGTGCTTGACCAGCGCCTGTCCGGAAAAAGTCCCTTCCGGTCCCAGATAGCCGACCTTGAGTGGCTCCTGCTGGGCGAGGCACGCCGACATGATCTCGCGGAACAGCCGTAGCAGCACCTCGTCGGCCAGCGGCCCGGTATTGCGGTCGAGCACCCGGCGCAACACCTGGGATTCGCGCTCTGGCCGGTAATAGTCGACCGCGGCTTTCATCGGGCCCTTTGCCTTGCCCACGCGTTGCGCCCAGCCTGCGCGTTCGGCAATCAGTGCCTGGATCTGCTCATCGATGCCGTCGATGCGCTTGCGCGCATCCGACAGGCCCACCGAAGCTGGATCAACGGGGCCGCTGGCCATCGATTAGCCGTTTCGCTTCTGGAAATCGGCCATGTAATCGGCCAGCGCCTGCACGCCCTCCAGTGGCATCGCGTTGTAGATCGATGCACGCATGCCGCCGAGGGCGCGGTGGCCCTTGAGTCCGAGCAAGCCAGCGGCTTGCGCACCTTCGAGGAAGGGCTTGTCGAGGTCCGGCGTAGGCAGGAAGAAAGGCACGTTCATCCGCGAGCGGCAGCTCGCATCGACTTCGTTGCGATAGAAACCACCGGAACCATCGATGGCGGAGTACATCAAGGCTGCTTTCGCCGCGGCGCGGTCGCCAACCGCAGCCGTACCGCCCTGCTCCAGCAGCCACTTCAGCACCAGCCCAACCACGTACCAGGAGAAGGTCGGCGGCGTGTTGAACATGGAATCGTTGCTGGCCTGGTTGCCGAGTTCGAAAATCGGCGGCAGCGTGCGACCGTGCTTTCCGATCAGATCCTTGCGCATCACCACGATGGTGATTCCCGCGGGACCAAGATTTTTCTGCGCGCCGCCGTAGATCACTCCAAAACGGCTGACATCGACAGGCCGGGACAGCAGGCTCGAGGAAAAATCGGCAACCAGCGGCACCGCGCCAACTTCCGGCGTCTCGTGGAACTCCACGCCATGGATGGTTTCGTTTGGCGTGTAGTGCACGTACGCGGCGCCAGGCGACAGTTGCCATTCGTTGCGTGGCGTGATCGAGCGATAACCGCCGGCCTTGCTGCTCGCAACGACTTTCGCGTCCAGCGACGGCCGTGCGTTCTCCAGCGCCTTCTCGCCCCAGTGGCCGGTGAGCACGTAGTCGGCACGGCTGTCGGCCGCGCCCAGGTTCAGCGGCAGCAAGGCTGCCAGCGCGGTCGCGCCGCCCTGCAGGAACATCACGGCGTAGTCGTCGGGCACGCCCATCAACCGGCGCAGGTCACGCTCGGCCTCGGCCGCGCAATCGATGAAGGCCTGGCCGCGATGGCTGACTTCCATCACGCTCGCGCGCTCGTCTTTCCACTCAAGCAGTTCCGCCTGGACTTGTTCAAGGACAACGGTCGGCAGCGCGGCGGGACCGGCGCTGAAATTGAAGGCACGGGACATGGCTTACCTCGGTTGTTGAATCAGGCTAACACGCGCTAGCAAGCGGCCGGAATACAGGCCAGTGTGCCGGTTCCAGACTAGAGCCTGCGCTCGAATTCATCGGGCCCCAGCGCCGGCGCAAACATGTTGCCCTGGCCGAATTCACAGCCCAGTTCCAGCAGCAGCTGGCGTTGTTCATCGGTCTCGATACCTTCGGCGGTTAGCAACAGTCCGAGGTCCTTTGCGAAGCCGATGATGGTTCGAACGATGGCCCGATGCCGCGGATTGATGGTCAGGTCGCGTACGAAGCTCTGGTCCACCTTCAGCGCATCGAACGAGGACGCCGCGAAAGCTTCGAGCGATGAATAGCCAGTGCCGAAATCATCCACTGCCAGGCCCACGCCCAATGCTTTCAAAGATTCCAGTTGTGCGCGCGCGTGATTGCTGCCGGACCGGAACACGCCCTCGGTCACCTCCAGGCGCAGGCAACTGGCTGGCAGGTGATGACTGCTCAGCAGCCGCACCACTTCGTCGGTCAGCTCAAGCGATCCCATTTGCCGTTCGTCAACGTTCACGTTCATCACCAGCGTCTTCCATTCCGGGCGCAGCAGCCGCCAGTGCGCGAGCTGCCGACAGGCCTCGCGCAGCACCCAGCCGTCAAGCTCGACGATCAGCCCGGTCTCCTCGGCCAGCGGCAGGAACTGCGAGGGCGGCAGCAAGCCACGGATCGGGTGCTTCCAGCGCACCAGCGCCTCGGCCCCGACCAGGCGGCCACCGGCCAGTGCCACGATCGGCTGGTAATGCAGCAGGAACTCCGACCGCTCCAGCGCGAGCCGGAAATCGGTTTCCATCTGCAGGCGCATGCGTGCTTCTGCGTGCATGCCTTCATCGAACACCATGTAGCCGGACTTGCCCGCGGCCTTGGCCCGATACATGGCATTGTCGGCGTCGCGCAACACCTGGTCGGGGGAATCGTAGTCCGGACGACCAAGCACGATGCCAA
>JAYSXN010000033.1:0-2473 GCA_043717405.1 Gammaproteobacteria bacterium | reverse complement strand
GTGCAGGACCTGGTGCGCGGCATCCGCCGCCAGACGCGGAACCGGACGCGTCAGGACATTGCGCAGCAGCCCGCCTTGCGTCTCGAACATCAGTGCATTGCGCTGCAAGGGATTGGTCAGCGACCGCGACATCTTCCACTCGACCCGCCGCCGCGCGGGATTGGGCGATTGCGACAACACCGCAGCGCCCGCTCCGTCACCAAACAGGCAGGCGCTGATCAGCACTCCCGGATCGTTGTCCAGGTACATGGCCGCGCTGCTGACTTCAACGCAAATCGACAGCACGTGCTGGCAGTTACCTGCTGCCAGCAACGCGTCGGCGAGCTGCCAGTTCGGCAATGCGGCGGCGCAGCCTTGTCCCACCAGGTCGAAGGTCCGCACATCCGCTCGCAGGCCAAGCAGTTCGACCATGTAGCTGCTCAATCCCGGACACAGGTAGCCGGTGCAGGTGCTGATGACCACTGCATCGATTTCAGCAACCGAAAGACCGGCGTCCACCATCGCGGATTTGCCGGCAGCGGCGGCCAATGCTGGCGCGTTCGCCAGAAACCGCGCGTGCAGGGTATCCGGGTCGATCAGGAACACCTCGCTCAACGAATCCACCGCCAGCGAACGGAATTCGATGCCGTTGTCCTTGGTCAACACCGACTCGGCAATCATGTGCGCCCGCCGGTCCAGCGTCTTGAACCACTCGGACGTCTTGAAGGACTCCCAGCATTCCAGTTTGCTGTAACGATGCGGCGGGGTTGCGGTGCCCAGGCCACTCAGAAACATCAGGACTCCCAGGCGCTTGCACGGCGTGTTTGCTATTACTTTCGAGATTGCGAGATGGCGCTCTCAAGTCCTTGATAACACCAAATCCGCGCCGTCAGCGGCTCGTTGGGGGAGGACATCAGGATTGGTTCATGTTCGACGAACATGACCCGCACGCCGACCGTCGAGGAGAAATACATCAGCAGGAAGGGCAGCGGCCCGAGGGCGGCAATGCGCATCAGAAGTAGCCCTCGCGCTTTTGCTGTTCCAGCGAGCCGCCAGCCTCCGCATCGACGATCCGGCCCTGGCGCTCTGATGCCGTGGCGCCCATCGTTTCCAGGACGACCGCAGTCAGGTCGGCAGCTTCCGACGCGATCGCGCCGGTCACCGGCCAGCATCCCAGGGTACGGAAACGCACGCTGCGCATTCGCATTCTTTCGCCGGGCTCGAAGCGCATCCGGCTCTCGTCATCGACGACAATCAATGCACCGGCACGCTCGACGACGGGCAATTGCTCAGCGAAATACAGCGACACAAGTTCAATGCCGCGGCGCAGCGCGTAGCTCCAGATGTCCGCTTCAGTCCAGTTGGAAAGCGGAAACACCCGCGCCGACTGGCCGTTGCCCAGGCGCGTGTTGTACAGCTTCCACAACTCCGGTCGCTGTTGCCGGGGATCCCACGCGTGCCTTTCGTTGCGCACCGAGACGACTCGCTCCTTGGCACGCGATTTTTCCTCGTCGCGGCGCGCGCCACCGAAGATGATGTCGTAGCCGCCCTCGTCCAACGCAGCTTTCAAAGCCTCGGTGCGCATGATCGTGGTGTAGCGGTCGCCGTGGTCAAAGGGATTGATGCCGGCCGCGCGACCTTCGTCATTGGTATAGGCGATCAGCCGGAAGCCGTGCTCGCGCACGAAGGCGTCGCGGAATGCGATGAGCGAACGAAACTCCCACGTCGAATCGACGTGCAGCAGGGGGAAGGGTGGCTTGGCCGGGTAGAACGCACGCAGGGCGAGGTGCGCCATCACGGTGGAGTCCTTGCCTGCCGAAAACAGCATGACCGGGTTGCGCGCCTCAGCGACGGCTTCGCGCAGGATGTGGATCGCTTCGGACTCCAGCCGGTCCAGGTGCGTGAGTCGGTCCGTCACGACAGCGGGCCCCACGCCAGACCGCCTCCATAGCGTTGCGAAACCTGGCCGTCATCGTCTATGGCGAACAGGTGCAGCCACTGGTTGTCCACCAGTTCGCGCACCGACGGGTGCTTGGCGATCACGGCGTTCATCGCATCGACCGGTGCGGCGATGAACACATTAAGGCGCACCGGCTCGTGCACGAAGCGCTGGCCGTCGTGCACGGACTGCCACGGCAAGCCGACCTTCAGATCGCCGGCATTGCCCTCCAGCACGCCGATTCCGCCGACGACGTTGTGCAGCACCTTATTGCCGGCGCCGAACGCGCGGTTGTCCACCGTGGAGCCGTAGTACTGCAGGTTGATCCAGCTCGCGACCACCATCGGCGCGGTCATGATGAGTTCGAGCACGCCGCTGCCTTCATCGTTGCGCCAGTCGTAGCTATGCAGGAACGCGCGTCCGCCCAGGTCGAGCCCGCGCGTGCGCTCGCGTGGCGCGGCGATGAAGGCAGCATTTCCTGCAAGTCCCCATTCGGGACGCACCTGCGACCAGTCGCGGCTGCGCGCGATGACGGACGCGTCGACGTCGGCACCC
>JAYSXN010000320.1:0-3591 GCA_043717405.1 Gammaproteobacteria bacterium | reverse complement strand
TGCGCCGTAGGTCATGCCACCAATAAGCGCGCCGATCTTGCCGATGATTTCCGCGTGGTACAGCGCGAGCGCGGTATGCGCCTCGGCGTGTTTGGGCTGGAGTGCGAGCGTGCTGTCCAGGCTGCCGCGAACCTTGCCAGCGAGGCCCATCTTCAGTGCTTTCGCAATATTGATCCGCTGGCTGTAGCGGCCTAGCGCAAAGGCGGCGCGGTACTGGCTGTTCGGCTCGTCGGGAAGAACCTTCTGCGCCGCTTCGGCAAGTGCCGCGGCCTGTTCAAAGCGCGCGATCTGTTCGCTTTCCTGCGGCACCAGGTAAGTGGCATGTATACCGAGGGCCTTGACCGCGACCGATGCCCCAGCCCCACCCAGCGTCTGTCCGCCCTCGAAAGCCTGCTGGAAATCGCCGCGGTGGAAGGCACGCCACGCCTCCTGCAATGCACTGGCCAGTTGGGCGGCGCCAAGTCCCGCGGGGCAGGCACCCTTGATCTTGAGCAAGGCGGCAGCGCGCTTGTCGTCTGGGAATGGCTCGCAATCGCCGGCATGCAGTAGCGGCCAGGCCTTTTTCAAGGCATCACCGGCATAGGCAAACGGCTTTGCATCATGCGGGAATTTATTCCAGGCCATCTTTCGGGTCGCCATCAGAGCCTCCGGGTTGCGGCGCCCAGCATCGCCTCCTCCGCCGTTTCATGCAACCGTTTCAAACACTAGTGTGAAAACTCGACAGCGACGGCAAACACTGCGCTCGTCGCCTCCACTCACCGTTGCACCCAACCCGAGGTTCCCATGGCCAGAAAGACCAGAAATCGCCTGCTTCAGACCGGACTGTCACGTTCCCATGGTGTTGTCCTCGCTGGACTTGGGGCGCTGTCCCTGGGTCGGAAGAAAGTCGACCGCTTGTGCGAAACCGGGCTGCACCGTAGCGCGGGGCTGGGCGATGAAGCCATGGTTGCCATCGCCCACGCGGCTGGCGTGATCAATGACGGATTCGTCGGCCTGCGCCGCGAGACACGGTCCGCGACGGCGCCTGCGCGCGTTGCACTCGCCCAGTTGGCAACTGCGGCAAGCACCCAGCTGCGCGCGCGGCTGGCGCCAGCGTTGCGGCGCCTGGGCGTAATGCCTGCGGGAACCAAACGGGGCGCGAGCCGCAAGACCGGTTCAGCCGCCGGCCGCAGCGCAAAGACAAGACGGGCCGGCTGATCGCACCGGCGTCATCACAGGCCTGGGTCAGGCTAGTGCCGCGGTTTTCGCGTCGCAGCGAACGCCGCAAGTTGCGCTGGGCTGGCCTCGGGTTGATGCTTCGCTTTCCATTCCTCGAAGTCCTCCCCGTAGATAGCCAGGCGCGCCTGCTCCTTGCTCATCGCCACGCCACCGGCTTCGGCAGCTTCGCGATACCAGTCGGCGAGGCAGTTGCGGCAAAAGCCGGCAAGGATCATGAGGTCGATATTCTGGACGTCGCTTCGCAGGCCCAGGTGGGCCAGCAGGCGGCGGAAGGCTGCGGCCTGGAATTTTTCTGTGTCGTCCATATGGCGTGGCGGGGACCTGTTCAGGGATAATTGGCGGCACGCCAGTACTGGCGCCGCCCATGTCGCATTGTGCGCCGCGCAGCTTGCGCGATGCAGCTTGCGGCCCCAAGGATTCCATGACTGCCCGCATCCTCGATGGCAAGCGCATAGCCGATGCCTTGCTCGACGACCTTGCCCTCCGCGTGCAAGCACGCATGGCTGCAGGCAAGCGCCGCCCGGGTCTGGCCGTCGTGCTGGTTGGGGAAGACCCGGCGTCGGCGGTTTACGTGCGCAACAAGCGCAAGGCCTGCCGCAAGGTTGGCATCGAGGCCTTCGACCACGACCTGCGGCTGGACACCACCGATGCGCAACTGGCCGCGCTCATCGACCAGCTCAATGCCGACGAGCGCGTGCACGGCATTCTCGTGCAACTGCCCCTGCCCGGTAACCGCGACGCCAGCGACCTGATCCATCGCATCGATCCGCGCAAGGACGTAGACGGCTTCCATCCTGAAAACGTCGGTCATCTTGCCTTGCGGCAATTCGGACTGCGGCCGTGTACGCCGCGGGGGATCACCACGCTGCTTGCGTACACCGATCGGCCAGTGCGCGGCGCCACCGCAGTGATCGTTGGCGTCAGCAATCACGTCGGCAGGCCGATGGCGCTCGAGTTGCTTATCGCCGGCTGCACTACGATCTGCTGCCACAAGTTCACGCCACGCGATGTTCTCGAAGCACAGGTGCGGCAGGCCGACATATTGATCGTCGCGGTCGGACGTCCCGGGCTGGTTCCTGGAGAATGGGTCAAGCCTGGCGCGGTCGTGATCGATGTCGGGATCAACCGGATGGACGACGGCCGGCTGATCGGTGATGTTGGTTTTGACGCAGCGATGGCGCGTGCCAGCTGGATCACGCCAGTGCCCGGCGGTGTTGGCCCGATGACGGTAGCCACGCTGATGCAGAACACGCTGGAAGCTGCCGAAGCAGGGCAGGGCTGAGCGCATGAGATACTTCACCATGAATCTTCGAACGGCCATCATGGTTTTGCTAGCCCTGCTGACGGGCGGTTGCGCGACGGTCGTGCAGCACGCAAGCGACACCTTCGCCGACAATCTTTCCAGCGCCGTGCTCGACAGTGAAGACCCGGCGACGGTGCGTGATGGCTTGCCGGCCTACCTGTTGCTGCTCGATAGTTTGATTGCGGGCAACAAGGATGATGCACGCAGCGCAAGTACGCTGCTGGCCGCTGCTCGCCTCAACTCCGCCTACGCCGGAAACTTCACCGGCGACGACAAGCCGCGCGCGCAACGTCTCGGGCACAAAGCGCTCGACTATGCACGCCGCGCCGTCTGCCAGCGCGACCAGCCCTTGTGTGCCGCGCTCGATGGCGGGCCCGATGCGTTCGCGGCCCAGGTCGCGGCCTGCTCGGACGTGGAGGGCATGTACGTGCTTGCCGCAAGTTGGGCAGGTTTCCTGCAATCGCATTCCGAGCAGTGGGACGCCATCGCCGATCTGCCAAAGATCCAGTCGCTGCTCGAGCGCGTGGTGCAACTGGATCCGGTGCACGACCACGGCCAGGCCTACGTGTATCTGGGCGTGCTCAATTCGGTGCGGCCCGAAGCGGTCGGCGGAAAGCCGGAATTGGGCCGCAGCTATTTCGAAAAGGCGATCGCGCTGTCGCAAGGCCACAACCTGTACGCAAAAACGCTGTACGCCGAATTCTATGCGCGCCTGGTCTTCAACCAGGAGTTGCATGACAAGTTGTTGAACGAGGTGCTGGCCGCCGATCCCAAGACGACGGGCTTCACCTTGACCAATGTGCTGGCGCAAGACCGTGCCCGCAAACTCCTGGAAAGTGGCAAGGATTATTTCTGATGATCGCTTCGATGAAAAAGACATTGTTCATGCTGCTGCTAAGCCTGGCTGCCAGTCCTGCGGCAATTGCCCAGCAGGTAATCAAGATCGCAACGCTTGCGCCCGACGGCTCGGCGTGGATGCGTGAACTGCGCGGCGCGGCGAGCGAGGTGCAGGCGAAAACGCAGAGCCGCGTGCAGATCAAGTATTACCCCGGCGGCGTAATGGGTAGCGA
>JAYSXN010000319.1:0-3611 GCA_043717405.1 Gammaproteobacteria bacterium | reverse complement strand
GCACCTGTTGATGGTCGATTGCAGCAATCGCGTGCTTTACGAGTTGTACAACGTGTACTACGACACAGCGCAGGCAAAGTGGTTCGCCGGCTCGGGCGCGTCATTCGACATGACGACAAACGCACGCCGGCCCGATGGCTGGACTTCCGCAGACGCCGCCGGTCTGGCCATTTTCCCGGGACTCATCCGCTACGACGAGGCCGCGAATGCGACGGTCACCGACATTGGCCACGCGTTCCGTGTCACCGCGCGCGCCACCAACGGCTACGTGTTCCCGGCATCGCATCGGGCGGGGAGTAGCGCGGGCGCGCTGCCGATGGGCGCGCGGCTGCGCTTGAAAGCGCTGGTCAATGGCATCGACCCGGCGACGCGAAACAGCGATCCGGTGGCGCAGAAAATATTTCGCGCGATGCAAAAGTACGGGCTGATCGTGGCTGACAACGGCTCCGACCTGTATGTCACGGGCAGCTTTGACCTGCGCTGGAACAACGGTGTGCTCAACCCTGCGTTTTCGACGCTGAGTGCGAGCGACTTCGAGGTGGTGCAGCTTGGCTGGAATCCACCGCCGGCAATCGCTGCGTCGTTGTCGGCAATCTCTGCCGTGCCCAACCCGGTCGTGGGCGGAAATGCGAGCAATGGGACGGTTACGCTAACCGGCCCGGCGCCCTCCGGCGGCGCGTCCGTCGCCTTGTCAAGCGCCAATCCTGCGGCCCATGTGCCTGCCACCGTGACGGTGGCGGCGGGTGCCAGCACTGCCGGATTCAGCGTCACCACGACGGCTGTGACCGTCCCCGCCGCCGGCACGCTCGCGGCGAGTTATTCAGGTTCGACGCGGACCGTGATATTGACAGTCAGCCCGGCGGTCGCGGCTCTCGCCTCAATTTCGCTTGCGCCCGCAAGCCTCGTCAGTGGCCAGCGTTCGACTGCCACGGTGACCTTGTCGGCGCCGGCGCCGGCCGGGGGCGCGAGCGTGACCTTGGCCGCGTCGAGCTCAGTAGCAGCGCTGCCGTCGAGCATAATGGTGGCCACAGGCGCAAGCACGGCGACCTTTTTAATATATACGTCTCCGGTTTACAGAGTCGGGTCGATAACCATCACGGCTACATACAAGTCAGTAGCCAAGTCAGCGGTGCTGACCATCACCCACTGATGCGCATCCTCGCAGATGCGCCGCGCGCGTCATGCGTAGGCTTTGCGCAATGCCCGTACGCAGGCAAGCCAGGTCCTGCAATGGCTTCGCTGTCTGCCAGGTGAATCGGCCGTTTGTGCCGCCGGTCGCAAGTTCCTATGCTGTAAGCAATCCCTGCAAGGCCCGCCACTGTGAAAATTCCGCAGCTACTGCTTACTTCCGCCTGCATCTGCGGCGTCGCGCATGCGGCCGATAGGCCCACCTTCGATCCGCATCGTTTGTCCGACGAAGTCAGGACACTGTCGTCGGATGCTTTCGAAGGCCGGGGGCCTGCCACTGCGGGTGAAACCAGAACCGTCGCCTACGTCGTGGCGCAGATGCGTGCAGCCGGCCTGCAACCCGGGGGCGACTTGGGCAAGGACGGAAAGCGCGAGTGGACACAAGCCGTGCCGCTGGGTCGGTTCGAAATTACCGGGCCTGTTTCGCTGATCGTAACTGCTGGCGGCAAATCGCAACCGCTGCACCAGGGTGAGCAGATTGCCGTGCGCGCTGCAATGAATGGCGACAAGGCGGTAGCCATCAAGGACGCGCCGCTGGTTTTTCTCGGGTATGGCGTCAAGGCGCCGGAGCGCAAGTGGGACGACTTCAAGAACATCGACCTGCACGGCAAGATTGGAATCGTGCTGATCAACGATCCCGATTTCGAAACCGGGGCGGGTGACTTCGGCGGCAAGGCCATGACCTACTACGGCCGCTGGACCTACAAGTATGAGGAAGCCGCGCGCCAGGGTGCGCTCGGCCTGCTGATCGTGCACGAGACCGCGCCCGCGTCCTACGGCTGGGCGACGGTCAAGAATTCCAACACCAACGTGATGTTCGACATCGTGCGCGCCAAGCCTGCCTCGGCGCATCCTGCGCTGGAAGGCTGGGTGCAACGCGATTTCGCGGTGAACTTGTTCAAGCAGGCGGGACTGGACTTCGATGCGCTGAAGTTGAAGGCACAATCACGCGACTTCCGGCCGGTGGCATTGCAGGACGTCACCTTCTCGGCTGCCTACGTGGTCGATGGCAAGGTGATCACTTCGCACAACATCGTCGGCCGCCTGCAGGGCGCGAACAAACCGGACGAGACCGTCATCTACAGCGCGCACTGGGATCACCTCGGCGTGGGTGCACCCGATGCCAAAGGCGATCGGATTTACAACGGCGCAGTGGACAACGCGACGGGTACCGCTGCGTTGATTGAGCTAGGTCG
This sequence comes from Gammaproteobacteria bacterium, assembly GCA_043717405.1. Taxonomy (GTDB): domain Bacteria; phylum Pseudomonadota; class Gammaproteobacteria; order Xanthomonadales; family Xanthomonadaceae; genus Arenimonas. The sequence continues at coordinate 1,227 of JAYSXN010000319.1, read as the reverse complement.
CGCCTTTGCCCACCGACCGCGTACGGCCCGCTCCGTGGTTTTCCTCAATGTGACCGCTGAGGAAAAAGGTCTGCTTGGTTCGGAATATTATTCGGCCCAGCCCTTGTATCCGCTGGCCAAGACCGTAGCCGTTATTAACATGGATATGCTCGACCCGCACGATCCCGCGCGCAATTTCACCATCTCGGGAAGCGCTAAGCTCGAGCTGCTCGACGAACTGACTGCCGATGCGAAGACCTTTGGCCTGGCCTATGCGCCCGACCCGACGCCGGAGGCAGGGCGCTTCTTCCGCTCCGATCATTTTTCCTTTGCAAAGCGCGGCGTGCCGGCCGTGTCCTTTAGTTCCGGCAGCGACCTGGTGGATGGCGGCCTTGCCGCGGGCGACGCCGCGCAAAAGGCCTACACGACCAACAACTATCACCAGCCATCGGACCAGTGGCACGCCGACTGGAATTTCACCGGCATGGCCCGTGATCTGCGAGTGCTATTCAAACTGGGCGAAGACCTGGCCGGTTCAACGCGTTGGCCCAACTGGTCCGCCGATTCGGAGTTCCGCGCCGCACGCGACGCGTCGGCTGCCGAACGACGCTGAGGAAGTCTCCCGGCATTGGCCGGCGCCTCGCAAGGCGCCGGCTCCCGGCATCCATTACCATCCGTGCTTGGCCCAGGAGGTGCGCGATGCCCATGACACGGTTGCTGCTGTTCAAGCTTGGCGTACTCGCTGCGTGCCTGCTTTCATCGCCGACTGTCATGCCTGCGCCGATGCCGGGCGATTACGGCGACTTGCATTGGCGTCTGCTAGGCCCGTTCCGGGGCGGGCGGGTGCTCACCGTCGCCGGCGTACCCGGTGAACGCCTGCATTTCTATTTCGGCGCAGTGAATGGCGGAGTATGGGAGACCCGCGACGCGGGCCGGACGTGGCAGCCGATATTCGATGGACAGCCGGTGGGCTCCATCGGCGCCATCGCAGTCGCGCCGTCGGACCCACGCGTGCTCTACGTGGGTACGGGTGAGGCCGACATGCGCTCGGACATCGCGCAAGGCGACGGCATGTACCGCTCCGCCGACGGCGGTCAGCGCTGGTCCAAGATTGGTCTTGCCGACAGCCAGCAGATTGGCCGCGTGCTGGTCGATCCGCGTGACGCCAATACCGTTTTTGTCGCTGCGCTTGGGCATCCGTATGGGCCCAACGCCGAGCGTGGCGTGTTCCGGTCGCGCGATGGCGGC
>JAYSXN010000318.1:0-10552 GCA_043717405.1 Gammaproteobacteria bacterium | reverse complement strand
AGCGGGACTGGCCGTGACCCTGGCGCCGGTCGACGCGCGAGGTGGCCATTGAAACTGCTGGCGATCGAAACCAGCACCGAGGCGTGTTCGGTCGCCCTGCTGATCGATGGCGAAGTGCGCGAGTTGCATGAGATCGCGCCGCGTCGTCACACTGAACTCGTGCTGCCCTGGGCCAGCCAGTTGCTTGCCGAAGCGGGAATCGCACGCAGCCAGCTGGATGCCATTGCCGTGGGTCGCGGTCCGGGGGCCTTCACGGGCGTCCGTCTGGCAGTGGCGCTGGTACAGGGTATGGCGCTGGCGCTCGATCGGCCGGTGTTGCCAATATCAACGCTTGCTGCGCTTGCTGCGCCGCTGGCGCGCGCCATGCTTTCCGATGGCGCCGTACCTGGCCTTTCAGGGATTCTCGCCACGATAGATGCGCGCATGGGCGAGTTGTACTTGGGATTGTTCGTCGCCGATGCAACGCGCCTGGTGCGGGAGCTGGGCGAGGAGTGGATGGCCCTGCCTTCCCAAGCGGTATTGCCGCATGGCTTGAATCTGGTTGGGGCGGGAACTGGATTTGCCGCTGGCGACGGCGCCTTGGTGCATTTGCTGGCCGGAAACCTGCGCTCTTTTGATGCCGCTGCGCTCCCGCATGCCGCCGACATTGCCGCGCTTGCGGCGCTGGCCTACGACCGGGGCGAAGCGATTGCACCGGACCTGCTGCAACCGGCGTATCTGCGCAACAAGGTTGCGCTGACGCTGCTTGAACAACATGCGGCGCGGGATATCAGGTAACGCAAAAAGCAGCGGCGGGTGACCCCGCCGCTGCACCATCGACAGACTCTGTCGCGTTGCAGATCAACGCAGACGATTGACCAGCGCATGGAAAGCCAGCATGCCCAAGCCCGCGGCACCAATCAGCAGGCCCCAAGTTCCCGGATTGTTGCTGTCCAGGTGCGCGGCACTGATAAAACCGAAGGCAAGGCCGATCAGCGTCAGCACCAGGCCCCATTTCAGCGCGGCCATGCGCCGGGCCTGTTCATCGGCCTGCACCATGGACTTGATCAGCTCCTCCGAGGCGTTGGTATCGGTCAGCCGCCGACGCAGCCGCGAATCAGCGATAATCTTGATGGCCATCACAACGCTCACGAAAAAGGCGATGGGAATAAGAATTTCAAAGTCCATGGGTTGTCTCCGTAATCCGGGCGCCAGTGGCCCGTTCAGTGCGATAGACAGGGCCAGCGCCGAAACGGTTGCAAGCGATCCCACCGGGCCCATTCGCACTTGTCGGCAACGTGGCAGGCTGCAACCATTGGCCCGCCCGCGGTATCAAGCAGTCCATGAGTGAAGATCAGCAATTGGTAGCGGCGGTCCTGGCACGCAACCCTGGCGCGTTCGAGCGGCTGGTTGCACGACACCAGAAACTGGTTTGGCACCTGGTCTACCGCATGGTGCAGCATCCCGAGGACGCCCGCGAGCTCTGCCAGGACGTGTTCCTGCGGGTGCACGAGCGCCTGCATCAATATCGGTACGAAAGCGCGCTGTCGACATGGATCGGCCGGGTCGCATTCTCGGTGGCCAGCCGCCACCTGCAGAAAAAACGGCTGCCGATGGTCGAGCCGTCCGGCAGTGACGACGAGTCCTCGCCGTGGGAACAGGTCAGCGATGGCTTTGATCTGGAAACCGCCTGCGCCGATGGCGAAGTCATGGGCCTGCTGGGTACGGCCATCGACCAGCTGCCGCCACTGCAGCGCACGCTGGTGACCCTCTACCATCTCGAGGAAATGGGCATCGGCGAAATCGCGGGCGTCACCGGCCTGCCTGAAGGCACCATCAAGAATTATCTTTTCCGGGCGCGCAGCCGCTTGCGCCAGCAGCTCGAAGTCCGCATTGGAGTAGCCGCATGAACTCGATGGATCCGCAATGCTTGGATGCGCTGCAGGAGCTCGCCGATCGCGCCGAGCGCCTGCACCTGCCGAACACGGGAGACCCGCGCGTCGAACGCTATCGCCTGGTGCTGCGCGCGCTGGCCGTTGCGCCCGCCGAGCAGTTGCCCGCCGACTTCGCCGCCAGCATGCAACGCTGCGTACTGCAGATGGAGGACAGCTTCAGTGTGGAGGACGTCCTGCTGTCGCTGCTGTTGCTGGGTGCCGCATTGACCGGGCTGTTCTACATGAAGCCAGTCATTGCCACGCTGATCAGCCAGTGGCACCTCAGCCTGCCCAGCTTGCCGTGGCCGTTGCTCGCCGCCACCGCGGTCAGTGTCGTGCTGGCCTGGGCGATCGACCGCGGCGCGATGAAGAACTGGCAGCGCAACGGCCACGGCTGAGGATCACTTCAGCAGGATCAGCGTACCCAGCCCGAGGAATGACAGGAATCCGATCACGTCGGTAAAAGTCGTCAGGATCACACCGCCGGCAAGCGCCGGATCGATGTTGAGACGGCGCAAGGTCAGCGGCACCAGTACACCGGCCAGTGCGGCGTTGATCAGGTTGATCAGCATCGCCAGCGCGATGACCAGACCGAGCAACGCGTCCTGGAACCACAGTCCGCTGACCACGCCCACCACCACGGCCCAGATAGCGCCGTTGAGCACGCCAACCAGTACTTCCTTGGCCAGCAGCGCGCGCAAATTGCCGACGCCCACCTGGCCCAGCGCAAGGCCGCGAACCATCAGCGTCAATACCTGGGTGCCGGCCACGCCGCCCATGCTCGCCACGATCGGCATCAGCACGGCCAGCGCGACCACTTTTTCAAGCGATGCCTCGAAGCGGCCGATCACCCAGGACGCCAGGAACGCGGTCAGCAGGTTGATGCCGAGCCACAGCGCGCGCCGGCGCGCGGCGCGCGGCACCGGCGAAAACAGGTCTTCGTCCTCATCCAGGCCCGCCGCGCTCATCGCCTGGTGCTCGGCCTGCTCGCGGATGATGTCGACGACATCGTCGATGGTGATGCGCCCGAGCAGGATGTTGTTTTCATCGACGACTGGCGCCGACACCCAGTCGTAGTCGGAGAACTGCGTGGCCACGCGATTGGCCGGCGTGCCCACCGGGATTGCCGGCTGCTCGTCGTCGATCAACTCATTGATCGGCGTCGACGGGTCATGCGTCAGCAAGCCGGTGATGGCAACGCGGCCCAGGTACTGGTGACGGCGGCTGACCACGAACAGGTGGTCGGTGTGATCTGGCATTTCCCCGCGCAGGCGCAGGTAGCGCAGCACGACATCCACGGTGACATCGGCGCGCACCGTGATCACGTCCGGATTCATCAGGCGGCCGGCGCTGTCCTCGGCGTAGGACAGCGCCTGCTCCAGGCGCTCGCGGTTTTCGCGATCCATCGACTTCAGGACCTCGTCGATGACCGTGTCCGGCAGGTCCTCGATCAGGTCGGCGAGATCATCGATGTCGAGGTCTTCGACAGCGGCGACTATTTCGTCGGCGTCCATCTCCGCCAGCAGGCTCTCGCGCACGTCTTCGCCGACATGCACCAGCACTTCGCCGTCGTCTTCCGGATCTACCAGGCCCCAGACGATGTTGCGCTTGGCCGGCGGCAATGATTCCAGCAGGTTGCCGATTTCCGCCGGCGCCAGCGTATTGACCAGCCGACGCACTGGCCCGAGGCGACCGGTGTCCAGCGCATCCGACAGGAGCCTGAGCTGGCGCGCGGTCTTGTCGTGGCGGACGGCCTCGGCCATGGAGTCACTCCGGATAATGCCCCGGCATTATCAGCGCGCAGCTTCGGTCTGCACAGCGTTATCGTCGGCTGCAGGCGACAGCCGGCAAGTTACGGGTGACTCAAAAGCCGTTGGCGAACAGCGCCGCAAGCGCATCCATCGCAGCAACCTCGTCTTCTCCCTCGATGCGCGCGCGCACCGTGGAGCCAGGCGCCGCGGCCAGCAGCATCACGCCCATGATGCTCTTGGCGTTTATTTCGCGTCCCTTCGCCAGCAGGTAGGCCTGGCTGCTGAATCCAGTCAGGGTCTGCACGACCTTCGCCGAGGCCTGCGCATGAAGGCCCAGCGGATGGTTGATCTGAAGGTCGCGCTCGAGCATGGGCTACTCCAGTTCACGGTGATAGGTGAGTACGTCTTCGCGGTCGCGCTCGCGGAAATGCTGGGCAAGCTTCTCGGCCAGGTACACCGAGCGATGGCGGCCGCCCGTGCAGCCGAAGGCGATGGTCACGTAGCTGCGCGTTTCCGACTCGAAGCGCGGCAGCCAGGTGTCGAGGAATGCGGACACCTGGGCCACGTATTCGCGCACGCTGTCCTGCTCCTCGAGGTGCTCGCGCACGGCGCTGTCGCGGCCGGACAGGGGTCGCAGCCGCGCATCCCAATGCGGGTTGGGCAGGCAGCGCGCATCGAATACGAAATCGGCATCGCCGGGCACGCCATTCTTGTAGGCGAAGGATTCGAACAATAGCGACACGCGCGGTGTCAGCCCCGGTTCGAGCTGGCTGAGCACGGCCTTGCGCAGCTGGTGCACGTTCAGATCGGTGGTGTCGATGATGTAGTCGGCGAGCGCGCGCAGCGGGCGCAACCGCTCGCGTTCGGAAGCGATTGCGTCCGACAGCGCAATGCCGGTGTGCGAGAGGGGATGCCGGCGCCGCGTTTCCGAATAACGCTTGACCAGTACCTCGTCGCTGGTGTCGAAAAAAACCAGGCGATGGTCATAGCCCAGGCCACCAACCGCGGACAGCCATTCGCCGATGCGTGACAGGTCCGAAGCGAGGTTGCGCACATCGATGCCCACGGCAAGCTGCCATCGGCGCGTGGGCGCCTGCGCCATGCTCTGCACGAAAGCGGTGAGCAATTCGGCGGGCAGGTTGTCGACGCAGTAGTAGTCGAGGTCTTCCAGCGTGCGCAAGGCCACGCTCTTGCCGGAGCCGGACAGGCCGCTGACGACGATCAACGTGGGACGCGACGGCTGGCCCTGGCTCACGTCAAATCTCCTGGCTTAGCGAAAGCAGGCTGGCGTGGCGCGCAAGGAATGCCGCAGCCGGATCCAGTCCCTTGACGCGGAGCAGGTGCAGCCGCACTGCCGCTTCGGTGAGCACCGCCAGGTTGCGTCCAGCCGCCACCGGCAGCTGGAATACCGGGATATCCAGATCGAGCATGCGCACCGGCGCCGGCGATTCGCCGGTGAGCCGCGCCATTGCGCCGGCACTGCTGTCAGCGGCTTTCACCAGGTGCACGATCAGGCGCAGGTATTTGTTGCGCTTGACCGCGGTGTCGCCAAACATCTGGCGGATGTTCATCACGCCCAAACCACGGACCTCGAGCATGTCCTGCAGCATGTCCGGACAGGTTCCATCGAGCACGTCGGGGGCAATCTGGGTGAACTCGGGCGCATCGTCGGCCACCAGGCGATGCCCGCGCGATATCAATTCCAGCGCCAATTCGCTTTTGCCGGCGCCCGAATCGCCGGTGATGAGCACGCCGATGGAAAAAATTTCCATGAACACGCCGTGCATGCTCACGCGCGGCGCCAGCGCGAGCGCCATGTGGTACTGCAACAGGTTGAGCAATTCGAAACCACGCCGCTTCGAGACCCACAACGCCGTTTCGCTTTCTTCGGCGATCCCGCGCAGGTCCGGCGGGCAGGTCTGGTCCTGGCTGATCACCAGCGCCATGGGCCGGAAGCCGACTATTTTTTCCAGGGTTTCCCAGCGCTGGCGCGCATCCAGCGTATCGAGCCATGCCAGTTCGGCGGCGCCGATGATCTGCACCTTGTTGGGATGGATGACGTTGAGGTAGCCGGCCAGCGACGGCCGGCGCGTCTGTTGTTCGCCGCGCTCAAGCGTACGCTCGCCGCCGCGCTTGCCGGTAGTGATCCAGCGCAGCGCCAATCGTTCATGCAACTGGTCGAAGAGTTCGCGCGCGCTGATGGTGTTGCGCATGGCCGGCCTTGCGCGGCTATCAGCCAAAACTGTCGGAGCGGGCGGCCGACTCGCCGCGATGGTGGTCCTTGTTTTTTTCCTTCAGCTTGATCACCAGCCGGTCGAGCTTGTCTGCGAGCAGGTCGATCGCGGCGTACATGTCTGGCGCCAGCGCATCGGCAAACAAGGTCTTGCCGGGCGTGTGGATGGTTGCCTCGGCCTTGTGCTGGAGTTTGTCCACCGACAGGATCACGCGGGTATCCAGATGTTGTTCGAAATGCCTGGCCAGCTTGCCCATTTTTTCCTGGGTGTATTCACGCAAGGCCGGGGTAACTTCCATCTGGTGACCGCTGATGTCGATGCGCATGATGTACTCCTGTCGCCATGGCGACTGCTGGATGCTGGGCGCGCGGGCCAGTGGCCAGCGGCGGGAGGTGCAGCGTCGGATCGTGTCCGGGGGCGTGCGGCGCGCCCCGGGATGGGCAGCAAAAGTCTCCTGTACTAGAGTCGTTGCCGCTCGTGGGATGAAAGGATATTCATCGCTTCCCGATACTTTGCCACAGTTCTACGGGCGACGGGGATGCCGTCCGCCTTCAGGATTTCCGCTAGTTTTGCGTCCGACAACGGCGCGCGCGGGCTCTCGTTGTCGATCAGCCGGCGCAGCATTGCCTGGATCGCGGTGGCCGATGCGCCGCCACCGCTGTCGGTGGTGATGCCGGAACTGAAAAAATACTTGAACTCGAACGTGCCGCGTGGCGTGCGCAGGTATTTACGCGTGGTCGCCCGGGAAATGGTCGATTCATGCAGGCCAAGCTCCTCGGCCACCTCGCGCAGCGTCAGCGGGCGCATCGCCTGCGCACCATGGTCGAGGAAGCCGCTTTGCTGGCGCACGATCGAGCGCGCGACGCGCAGCAGGGTATCGGCACGGGTCTCCAGGCTCTTGATCAGCCAGCGCGCTTCCTGCAATTGCGCGCGCAGGTAGGTGTCGTCTTCGCGCGTTGATTTTCCGATCAGCCGCTCGTAGTGCCGGTTGATGCCGATGCGCGGCTGGCTGCTGGTGTTGGTGGCGACTTTCCAGACGCCACCCTGCCGGTAGGCGATGGCGTCGGGAATGATGAATTGCGTTTCGCTGCCGCCGATGCGCGAACCCGGGCGCGGATCCAGCGAGCGCAACAATGCGACGGCGGTGTCCATGGCCGGGCAGGTCACGTCCAGCTGCACGGCGAGCTTGGCCGGCCCCTGGCGTGCCAGTGCATCGAGGTGGTGGCCGGCCAGCTTTCGGGCCAACTGCAGCCCGGGCGTATCGTCATCGAGCAGGCCAAGCTGCACGCACAGGCACTCCGACAGGCAGCGCGCCCCGACCCCGACGGGGTCGAACCGCTGGATCAACTGCAGGACGGTTTCGATATCCGGCTCGGAGACGGCGAGGTTGGGCAGCAAGGCCGCCTGGATGTCGCTGAACGGGGCCAGCAGGTAACCGTCGTCGCCAATGGCTTCAATCAACGCTTCACCGATGAATACGTCGCGTGCATTGAGGTGGCTCAGGTGCAGTTGCCAGCTCAGGTGCTCGTGCAGGTCGAGCGGCGCGGCGCGGCCCTCGTCGCGATCCTCGCCGTCCATGCCGTTGCCGCTGCCGTTGCCCGCGGCGCGATCTTCGTCCCAGCGGAATTCCGGGCCGTCGTCGAATTGCTGCAGGGTTTCGACCGACACATCGTCGGGCCGCTCGGCATCCACTTCCGGCGCCGAATCGCTGGCGTCGAAAGACGGCACGTCGGCGTCATCCTCGTCGCGCTCGAGCAGCGGATTGCTGTCGACCGCGTCATTGATCTCAAGATCCAGCTCGGCCGCGGACAACTGCAACAGCCGGATCGCCAGACGCAATTGCGGCGTCAGCGTGAGCTGTTGTCCCATGCGGATTTGCAGGGTCGGTTTCATGATCGCTTGCGGCGCAGTCGAACCGGAACCCCATGGCGCTTACAGGCGGAACGATTCGCCCAGGTAGACGCGACGCACATCCGGATTGGCCAGCACCTCTTCAGGGGATCCTTGGGCGAGTACGGTTCCAGCATTGAGGATATACGCCCGGTCGCAGATGCCCAAGGTTTCGCGCACGTTGTGGTCGGTGATCAGCACGCCGATTCCGCGCTGCTTCAGGTGTCGCACGATTTTCTGGATTTCGCCTACCGATATGGGATCGACGCCGGCAAAGGGTTCGTCGAGCAGGATCAGTCGCGGATTGGCGGCCAGGGAGCGGGCGATTTCGACGCGTCGGCGCTCGCCACCCGACAGGCTCGCGCCCATTTGCCCAGCCACGTGCACAACCTGCAACTCCTCCATCAGCGAATTCAGTTCGAGGCGACGGGTAGCAGCGGTGAGATCGGCGCGCAGCTCCAGCACCGCCATCAGGTTGTCGGCCACGCTAAGCTTGCGAAACACCGAAGCTTCCTGCGGCAGGTAACCGATGCCGCGGCGCGCGCGCTCATGCATAGGCAGCGCGGTGATGTCCTTGCCGTCAAGCGTAATGGTGCCGGCGTCGGTCGGCACCAGGCCGACGATCATGTAGAAGCATGTGGTCTTGCCGGCGCCATTGGGACCGAGCAATCCCACCACTTCGCCCGGGCTCAGGTCCAGCGCGAATTCGTGCACGACCTCGCGCGAGCGATAGCGTTTGCGCAATCCTCTCGCCGATAGCATCAGGGGTTGCCGGCGGCCGTCTTGTTCTTGGGCATGATGCGCATCTGCACGCGGTTGCCATCGCCGCCACCATCAAGGCGACCACTCTTCAGGTCGTACTTGATGGTCTCGCCGCGCAAGGTGCCGCGTGGTTGTTCGACCACCACGCCACCGGTCAGCACGACCAGGTCGGATGACAGGGTATAGACGATGGTCGAGGCGTGCGCATTCATCGGCTCGCCGGTATCGGAGATCTGCTTGAGCGTGGCCGGCGCGCCGGTCAGCGTGACCTGGCTGATGTCGCCGGCCTTGCGATGGATGACGGCCTTGTCCGCACCGACATTGAGCGTGCCCTGGGTGATGCGCACGTTGCCGGTGAGGATGGAATCGCTGTCATCGCCGAGCATGGCGTCGGTGCGGTCGGCGGCGACGTCCATGGGCGCGTTGCGGTCGGAGGTCTTTGCCTGGGCGGCGCAGGGCAGCAGCAGGGCGGCGAGCAGAACGGGACTAATGGTGGCGAGGCGCATAGCGTCCTTTGACATTGGCAAGCAACTGGATGTGGTGGCTGCGCATGTCTGCGCGCAGCCCGGTGCCATGCAGTATAGAGTCGGCCCGGCGGATGGTCACGAAATCCTGGCTGAGCGCCAGGTCCTGCTTGGGAAAGACCTGTAGGTGTTCGGTGTCGAAAAGGGTCTGCTCACCTTGCGGCGTGGGCGGACCGATGAGGTGGACCTTGTCGTTCAGGCGGACCTCGACGCCTTTTTCAGCAACCCAGGCGGTCATCGAGTCAGCTTGCCAGCGACCGCCATTCTTGTCCGGGAAGGAAAAACGGGGCAGCCGGATGCTCAGGCTCTTGCCGTGCGGATCACGCTGCAGGTAAGGCGCCTTGACCGAAAACGACTCCTTGCCCTGTTCATCCAGCGAGGTCAGCTCGAAGTTTTCCAGGATGTAGTCGGAACGGTTGGACTCCACGTGTAGCGCCGGTTGCCGGGTCTGCAGGTTCCAGACCGCGGTGCCGGCGATGGATGCGATCACCAGCATCGCCAGCGCGGCCGCACTGCGCTTCCTCACGAGCCACCAAACCTGGCGAGGACCGCAGGCATGAATCCGCGCGCCTCAAGGATAAGGTCGCATAGCGCGCGGGCGGCACCTTCGCCGCCGCGCAGCGGGGTCACCCAGTGCGCGCGATGCAGCATTTGCGCGTGGCTGTTGGCCGGGGCGGCGGCAAGTCCGACGAAGGCAAATACCGGCAGGTCAGCCAGGTCGTCGCCGAGATAGGCCACTTCCGACACGTCGATTCCCAACGTGCCGCATAGCTCGCGCAAGCAGGCAAGCTTGTCGCGCACGCCGGTGAACACGTGCTCGATGCGCAGGTCACGGGCGCGGGCGCGGGCTGAAGCGCTTTCGCGCGCCGTGATGAAGGCGATGGCAATGCCGTGCTCGGCGAGCAGTTGCATGCCCAGGCCATCGTGCACGTGGTAGGCCTTGGATTCGTTGCCCAGGTGATCCAGCCAGATGCGCCCGTCAGTCAGCGTGCCATCGACATCGAATACCGCGAGGCGGATTCTTTCAGCGCGCGCGCGCACGGGCGGCGCAATAGCATCATGCGGCACGGCCATCGGCATCAGACCACCCGCGCGCGCAGCAGGTCATGGATGTTCAGCGCACCCACGACGCGGCAGTCCTCGTCGACCACCACCAGGGCGTTGATCTTGTGTTCCTCCATCAGGTGCGCGGCCTCCACGGCGAGCTGCTGCGCCCCGATGGTCTTGGGCGAGTGCGCCATCAGCAGGCGCACTGGCGTGCGCCGCAGGTCCATCTGCGCATCGTCCAGCGCGCGCCGCAAGTCACCATCGGTGAACACGCCGAGCAGGCGGTCGTGCGCATCGACAACGGCGGTCATGCCCAGCCGGGTGCGGCTCATCTCCACCAGCGCTTCGCTGGCGGTGGCATCTATGCCGACGCGGGGGACATCGCTGCCCGCGTGCATGACATCGGCGATGTGCAGCAGCAAGCGGCGGCC
>JAYSXN010000317.1:0-3651 GCA_043717405.1 Gammaproteobacteria bacterium | reverse complement strand
CGCGGAAGCCGCGCACAACGGTGGGGAATAATCATGGGCATGCTGGCTGAGTTCAGGGAATTCGCCATGCGTGGCAGCGTCGTCGACCTCGCGGTCGGTGTTGTCATCGGCGCAGCATTCGGCAAGATCGTCAGCTCACTCGTCGAAGACGTGGTCATGCCGCTGGTGGGGTTGGCCATGGGCGGCGTCAACTTCGCGCAGCTTGCCCTTGTGCTCGCTCCCGCGCATGTCGGCAGCGACGGCAAGCCGGTGGCCGCCGTATTGCTGCGCTATGGATCCTTCCTGCAGAGCATCGTCGATTTCCTGCTGGTGGCTTTCGTGATTTTCCTTGCCATCAGGACCATCAATGCCTTGCGCAGGCGCCGCGAAGTCATGGCCCCGCCCGCGCCCATTCCCGCCGAGGTCGCTTTGTTGACCGAGATCCGCGATACGCTCAGGGCCCGCTGAACTTCCACGGAGAGTCCGTACATGCGTGCCTTGCGTGCACTTACCACGCTGTTGGTGTTGTGCTTCGCCACGGCGAGCGCTGCAGCCGCCGCGACCGTGCTGGACAAGCACGCGCGTGCTGATGCGTTGAAGCTTGCCGCGGCCGCCAACAGCGGCACCGATGCGTACTCGATCGTCGAGTCGCTGACTACCGAGATCGGTCCACGCCTGGCCGGCTCGCCGGCTTTCGATCGCGCCATCGAATGGGCGCAGCGCAAGTTCGAGGCCCTGGGCTATGACCGCGTCTACCTCGAGCCCGTCACCTTCCCCACTTGGGAACGGCATCATGAAAGCGCCGAGGTGCTGTCGCCGTTTCCGCAGCACCTGGTGCTCACCGCGCTAGGCGGCAGCGAGGGCACCGGCGGCAAACCGCTCGATGCCGAAGTGGTGGAATTTGCCACGCTGGACGCTTTGAAAGCAGCGCCGGCAGGTTCGCTCGGCGGCAAGATCGCGTACATCTCGAACCGCATGGAACGCTTCAAGGACGGCCACGGCTACGGCACGGCGGTCGCTGCTCGCTATGGTGTTTCCGATGCTGCTTCCAAGGGTGCCGTTGCCTTTTTGATCCGTTCTATCGGCACGGATTCCGATCGCATGCCGCATACCGGCTTGACCCGCTACGCCGACGGCTCGGCGGCGCATATTCCGGCGGCGGCCCTGTCCAATCCCGATGCCGACCTGCTTTCAAACATGTTGCATCGCGGGCAGCCGGTGCGCGTGCGTCTGGACATCGATGCCGGCATGACCGGTGTAACCAAGACCGTGTTCAATGTCATTGGCGAGATTCGCGGTCGCTCCAGACCCGAGGAAGTCGTAGTCATCGGCGGGCACCTGGACTCCTGGGACCTGGGCACGGGCGCGATCGACGACGGCGCGGGCGTGGCCATCACCATGGCCGCCGGCGCAATGATCGGCCGCCTCGACCATGCACCCGCGCGTACGGTTCGCGTGATTGCATTTGCGAACGAGGAGCAGGGACTGTACGGCGGCAAGGCTTACGCGGGCACGCACAAGGCGCAGCTCGATGCGCAGCAGCTCGGCGCAGAGAGCGACTTTGGTGCTGGCCGGATTTCCGCCTTTCGCGCCGGCGTCGATCCGAAGGCACAGCCGGCAATCGATGAAATCGCGGAGCTGCTCAGCCCGCTCGGCATCGTTTACGAAAAAGAAAAAGGCGGACCGGGTCCGGACGTGGGTCCGTTCGCCGCACTTGGCATGCCGTGGGCACAACTGGCACAGGATGGCAGTGACTACTTCGATTATCACCACACCGCCAACGACACCTTGGACAAGGTAGATGCCAAGGACCTCGACCAGCAGGCTGCGGCTTATGCCGTCATGGCGTTTGCCGCAGCTGATTCACCGCTGGATTTTGGCCATGCACCGCCGCTGACGGGCGAGGAATGATCAGCGCGTAGTTTGCTGGCGGCGCCATTCGGACAACAGCACGGAGGTCGCGGACGCGACGTTGAGGCTCTCCACCGCGCCCGTGCCGGGGATCAGCAGTCTGATCGCGCTGGCCCTCTCGAGCGCCACGGCAACGCCGGTCTGTTCGGCGCCCATTAGCAGCACCAACCGCGCCGGCAGCTTTGCGCCGTGCAGGGATTCGCCGCCGCGCACCACTGTCGCTGCCACCGCGAATCCTGCCGCGTGCAGCTGCGACAGCGCGTTGTCGCTGCGGCCAAGGCGCACCATCGGTACCGACTCCGCGCCGCCTTCGGCAACACGCGCGGCTGCGCCGGAAAGATGCAGCGGTGATTCACGTGACAGCAGCACGCCGCCGGCACCGAAGTGTGCCGCGCTGCGCAGGATCGCGCCGAGGTTGTGCGGATTGCCGACGCCATCCAGCCAAAGCCCGACCTGCGGGCCGGGCGGCAGGCTGCCCAGCCACGTCGACAAGGAAATTTCCTCGGCGGCCATTGCGCCAAATACGACGCCCTCATGGTGCGCGCTGCCGCTCAGGCGTTCGAGGTCAGCCGCTTCGACCAGCGTGTAGCCCAGGCGTTGTTGCACGCAATAAGCGAGCACATGCTTGAACTGCGGCATGCGCGCCTCGGTAAGCCAGACCTTGCGCAAGGCTTGCGGCCGGCGCTGGAAGAGGGCAAGGCAGGCATTGACGCCATACAGGCGTTGTTCCTGCGGCAGCCGGCTCGCATCTTCTTCCTCCTCGTGCACGACGGCTGCTTCAGGAACGCGGACGCGGACGCGGACGCGGCTGCGCTCACGCTCGCGTTTGTCGCGAGGCGCGCCTCGTGGTGGACCGCGATACGGTGAATCGCCGCCCGGCGTGTCTGTGTTGCTCATGTATCCTCCTGCGCGGCTTGCACGGGCTAGTGTAACCAGCGCGTGGCTCAGCCGCCGTGGCTGCGATCAACCGAGGCGATGTTTGTCTCCAGTTTTTCGAGCATCTGGCTGCGCTCTTCCGGCGAGCGCGTGTAACGGGCAAGCAGTTCCCCGGGCGCGGGCGCCGCGCCGCGCTTGACGCGCAGGAAGTACACCAGCGGCACTGCCGCGCTGGTCAGCAGCATCAACAGCCAGAAGTCGTTGATGTAGGAAATGACCATCGCCTGCCGGCTGACCTCGGCGTTCAACAATGCCGCGCCGGTGAGCGTGGACGGATCCCAGGCCGCCGGCAGCAGCGATTGCTCAGCGCCGAAGGCCGGGATCCTCGAAGAAATCTCGGCATGGCTGACTTGCGCGCCGCGTGCCAGCAGCGTCATGACCACGGAAATGCCAATGCTCGATCCAATGTTGCGCACGAGGCTGAAGAGGCTGGCCGCCTCCGTGCGTTGCGCCGCGGGCAAGGTCGCGTATGCAACGCTTGAGATCGGGACGAACACCAGGCCCAGCCCCAGCCCTTGCAGGAACCCAATCCACACCACGTCCGAGCGAGACACCTCGACGCCGAACTTGCTCATCAGGAACAACGAGGCAATGGTCATCAACATGCCGGCAACGATAGGCCAGCGCGCGTCGATGCGCCCGAGGATTCGCCCGACGAGCATCATTCCCATCATCGTGCCGACGCCGCGTGGCGCGAGCAGAAGGCCGATGTCCAGCACCGGATAATGCATCAGCTGGCTCAGGTATGGCGGCAACAATGCGAGCGTTGAAAACAGCACGATGCCAATCACGAATATGAGCAGGCAAGCCACCGCGAAATTGCCG
>JAYSXN010000316.1:0-3655 GCA_043717405.1 Gammaproteobacteria bacterium | reverse complement strand
TCCACTTGGCGCATGCTCGCTACGTGTGGGACAAGTACCGCAGGCTGTGGCAGCTTGGCCTGCGCCGGGATTCCTTTCGCCGATGAGTGGAATCCTTTTCTGGGATCCGGTGTGCAACCACTCCTATGACAGCTACAGCGTACACAGCCAGGCGACCGGCGGTGCCGAGGGCAGTGTGTCGCGCGTCGCCGATGCCCTGGGTGCGTATGTGGTGCAACACAATCGAGTGGAAGACAATGGCCGCTACCGGACGCCCGGCAAGCTGCCGGACATCACGCATGTCGTGGTGTTGCGCGACGCTCGCGCCATCGCCCCGCTGCGCCGGCTGTATCCGGAGGCAAGCATCAGCCTGTGGTTGCACGATCAGATTCTTCCCGGTTCCACCCGCGCGCGGCGCCTGGGGCAAAGCGCGCGCGTACTGCGCGACTGCCGCGTCACTATAATCTGCGTATCCAACTGGCAGTGCGGTGGCGTAAAGACGATCCTGCGTCGGCTTGGGATCGCCAATCAGGTAAGCACCCGAACCATCTACAACCCGGTTGACGAATCCCTGGCCGCATCCACAGCCGAAGTCGATGCCGACAAGCTCGTCTTTTTTTCATCGCCCAACAAGGGACTGGCTTTCAGTCTCGACGCGTTCCGCGCGGTGCGTGCCCACTTGCCGGCACTGCGCCTGGTAGTGGGTAACCCGGGATACAAGCGAGGTAATCCGGGGCCCATGCCGGGCGTGACCTTCGCCGGTGCGCAGCCACCATCGGTCATCCACGCGCAGGTGAAAACCGCCCTGTGCAACTTCTGCCCCAACTTTGTCATACCGGAGACATTCGGGCTGGTGTTCGCCGAATCGATGGCCTTGGGGACGCCTAGCTTGACCCATGACATCGGCGCGGCACGCGAGGTCATCGGAGATGAAGCACAGTTGTTGCCGGTGCCTGCTTCGTTGCGTGTGTATGAGGGACTAGCCCGCATGATGCCGTCGCGCCTGCGCAGCACATGCGGTGGATGGCGGGGGCGGGCGCGTTTGTTCGATCCCTATGTCGAGCGCATCGAGCACTGGCGCCAGGGCGGCCGGCCCGTCGTGCACGCGGACCCGCGCTTTGCCCTTGCCGGCATCGCTGCGCAGTGGAGCGACTTGCTAGCTCGCCTCGGCTGAGTCGAGGCAGGTCGCTGGTATACGCAAGCGGACCGCCAGCCCCGCGCCAGGAGTTACCTCCTGTGAAAGCTCCCAGCCCAAGCTACGCGCCAGCCGTTCGACAAAGACGAAGCCGAGTCCAATCGGAGTTTCGCGCAGCTTGCTGTCCGCTTGCACGCCGGCAGTTGGCTGGAACATGTGCAGGCCCTCGGTGGAGAAAGCCGCTTCCCAACGCGAGTCGCCGGTACCGACGACTTTCTTGAACAGCACATCCACGATGCACGCAACCCATCGCGCCGGCGCAAGCACATGCAATGGCGACCCGGAGATGAGTATGCGCTGAGCACTGCTCGGATCCAGAACGGCCAGACGTGCCAGCGCGCGTATTGCCGTGTCCCGAAGGTCGAGCCGCTCACGCGCCTCGGGTGCTCCGCGGGCGGACAACAACAGTGCTTCCAGAAGGGATGTCAGCTCGGCAAGACTGCGGTCGATGCGGTCGAGTTTCGCGCCTTGCAACGCGCTGGTGTCGGGATCATCGCGCAGCACCTCGACCGCACCTTGTATGACCGCGATCGGCGTGCGCAGCTCATGGCTTGCATCAGCGAAGAACAGGCGCTCCTTGCCGTCTGCCTCGGAAAGCATGAGCTGGTACTGGTCGATCGCCAGGGCAAGCGCGCCTAGCGTGTCTCCGCTGTACTGCTTCGCAAGTCCAGTGGGCAGTGGCCGCACCGGCAGCGACTGCACTGCCTTGGCGAGCCGATCGACGGGGCGGAGCGCTCGCGCCGCAACCCACCAGCCCAGCCACGCGGCGATTACGGTGCCGCCGAGGATCACCACGATCATCAAGCGCTGCAGGTATTGCTCGAGCGCCTCGATCGGGCCAACGTCCAGTACTGCCACGAGCCTGGAACCGCGCCGCTGAGTCACGCCAACGTGCACGCCTTCGTGTCCGGGCAAGTCCACTTCGTGCAGGCCCGGTGAAAGATGCCGCAGCGCGGTTGGCGCTTCGGCGGCGCGATACAGACTCAGCCCCGACGAGTGCGGCAGCTTGGCGTCCGGCTCTGCCTGGAGCTTGTCCAGATACGCATCCGACTGCCCGTCGAGCAATGCGGCGACGAAGATTTCCTCGTAATCATCGGCGATGAAAGTTGTCGCGATGGCAAACGTGGAACTGAGCAACAGGCCGATCAATCCGTAGCCCAGCGCCACGCGATAGCGCAGTGGCAACTTCAAGAGCCGACTCCGAAGCGGTAACCCACGCCGTGCGCGGAGTGGATGAGGGCTCGCGAGAAGGGCTTGTCGATAAGCGCGCGCAGTCCGTATATGTGGGTGTGCAAGGCCGCCGAATCCCCAGCCTCCACGCCCCATGCCGCGCGCAACAAGCGTTCCTTCGCAACAACCCCCGGGGCATGGCGCATCAGGCATTCCAGCAGCAGTGCCTGGGTTCGCGTGAGTATCATCGTGCGACCTTCGCGACGGGCCAGCAGCGCCGGGGCATCGAACTCGACGCCGCAGCTGGAAATCAGCCGTCCATGCGGCTTTCCCGTGCGCGCCAGGACGCCGATGCGCGCTTCCAGTTCCTTCAGCGCGAAGGGCTTGACCAGGTAATCGTCGGCGCCGCCGGCAAAGCCCTTGAGCTTGTCTTCGAGCGTATCGCGCGCGGTCAGCATGATGATCGGGACGCCCCTGCCGGCATCCCTGAGACGCTTGCAGACCACCAGGCCGTCGAGCCTGGGGAGGCCGAGGTCGAGCACGATGGTGTCGTAATCGCCGGCAAGCGCCATGCGCAGCCCACTCTGGCCATCCGCCGCATGATCGACCAGGTGACCGCGTCGGCTGAAATAATCCCACAGGTTCGCGGCCAGGTCGGCCTGGTCCTCGACGATCAGCAACTTCAGCGCGGTGCTCATGGGGTCGGGTAACGTCCTGACAAATGCTGGCAGTGCACTGCCTGGTGAGGAATCGCAGTATAGCTGCGAGGGTCAAGACCCCAGCCCGGGGCGTCGAACTGAAGGGACTGAACCCGGCCTGACCTTGGTGCGGGTAAGAGCGGTAGCCTGTCAGGGATTTGACGCAACGGCCTGGCGCGCGCGTAAGGTGTGCGGCAATGACGAGCACTCACGCGGCACCGGCGATCCATCTGCGCGACGTACGGCTCGAACGCGACGGTGTCGTCGTGCTGCGCAATGTGAGTCTTGCCGTTGCCTGCGGAAGCGTCACGGCGATACTGGGTCCGAGCGGCAGCGGAAAGTCCACCTTGCTGTCGGCGCTGACCGGCGAACTGGAGCCCAGCGCCGGCGCCATCGAAGTTCTTGGCGAGCGCGTACCGGCGGGGCGCCCGCGCGCGCTGCTGGAGTTTCGCAAGCGCATGGGCGTGTTGCTGCAGGGTAACGGACTGCTATCGGATCTCACTGTCGCCGAAAACATAGCGCTGCCACTACTGGCGCACGCGAAGCTTCCGGCGCCGCTGCTGCAGCGGGTCGTCGACCTGAAGCTCAATGCGGTCGGCTTGCGCGGCGCGGC
>JAYSXN010000315.1:0-3678 GCA_043717405.1 Gammaproteobacteria bacterium | reverse complement strand
ATGCGTGCAGCGAATGAGATGACCCTGCCGGCATAGGCATAGCAGCGAATGTCAACTTTCAGCGGACCTGCGCCGGCCCCGACATGTCGCTCGCTTGGCGCGACAATAGCTTGCGCAACGTATGCTGTCCCCGCCATCTCCTTCCAGACGCGATGCGTGAGCTTGTCACCGCGATAGCTCGCCTTGCTTCCGAAGCCGGCGGCTGGCTTGAAGAACAAGTGGCGCCGACGTTCCCAGAGCGCATCGCGGTTGGCGCCGGTCAGCAGCTGAGTGTGCGGTATCGCCTCGACCAATTCCTCAACAGCCGATTCCGAGGCGCCAAATTCGTGCAAACGATTGCGGTCGCCGAGCACGGTCAAGTTGCGCTTGTCCGCATACAGCGCGTGGGCGCGGGGATGCGGGCTCAGGGAAATTTCGGAAGCAAGATAAGCTTCCCGCAGTGCCAGATGCCCAGGCTCGTGCAGTGCGAAGTCAGTCAGCCGGTTGTAGACGAAGTCGACGCGCTTGCCGGCGAAGAACAAACCTTCGGCCGTGCGCAGCAAATCTTCCGGCGCACAAATCTCGGCACGCAGGCCGCTCTTTCGAAGCAACTCGCGGAACAGAAGGAACTCGGGAAACAGGTACTGCCTGGCCGGTGTGTCATCGACGATCGCGACGAGTCCAGCGGATCGACGATGCCCGGGCTGCTGGTTCCAGTCGCCGATCATGAGCTTAACAACGGCGTCCTCGACGAGAGCCGCATCGGTCGGCATTGCCGATAATTGCGGCATGCACGGGCGTTGTGCCTGCCCGAGCATGGCAGTCAGCAACACGCCGCCAGGGTTGGTATTGATCTCGATCAGGCGCAGCCCGTCGGGGCTCACGTGGAAATCCAGGCCAAGCAAGCCGCCGGGCGAGCCCGGGTTGAAACGGGCAATGTCCGGCGCCCACTCCAGCACAGCCTGCTGGTAGGCCGGCAATGCCACTATCGATTCGAGCGCAGTGACGACGCGACTGGCCTGCTCGATATGCCTGCGTGACACATATACCGGCAGCGCGGAAAAAAGATGCGGATGCGTGCTGCCGATCTCGAGCGGTAGTCCATGCGCGGCCAGTTCCGATTCAAGACGCGCGTGCAGCGCCTGCGTGTCAACCGCCACGCAGAAGCAGTCGCGGTTCAGGTCATCGAAGTCGGCGACGGTTGCGCATGCGCTGGCGCAATCGTCTTTTTTGCCGCTCACCTGGTTGCTTTGCCCAGGCGGGTGATGGTGCCATCCATGCCCACTGCGTTGAATTCGAAATCAACCTCGTCGCCTTCCTTGTACGGCGAAAGATCCGTATCCGGTGCCTTGAAGGTCATCGTCATCGCCGGCCAACCAAGGCTTGCAACCGGTCCATGCGAAATGGTGATGGACTCGGCCGACGGATCAACGGACTCGACGGTTCCATGCGCCGCGCCGGCCACCGCGGCGGTGTCGGCATTCGCCGGCACTTGCGCAGCCGACTGCGCGGGCGTAGCCATCGGCATCTGGCTAGGCGCGGAAGCCGTACCCGTTTCATCGGCAGGCTTGGAGCAGCCACTTGCCAGGGCAAGCAAGATCAACAACATCGGAGTTTTCATCGGACCACCTCGTGTTTGAGTAAACGGCGTTGCGCAATATCCCTGCGCCGGAGCATCCGGTACAGGGCGGGAATCAGCAACATCGACAACAGCGGCGCACTGAGCATTCCGCCCACCATGGGCGCGGCGATACGCTGCATGACTTCCGAACCGGCGCCGCCGCCGAGCAGGATCGGCAACAGGCCAGCGAGGATAACCGCAATGGTCATCGCTTTCGGGCGCACGCGCTGAACGGCGCCTTCGCGAATGGCAATATCGAGCTCGGCTTCGCCGGCTTCCGGATTGAGCGCGACTTGCCGGTCCCAGGCATGGCCCAGGTACAGCAACATCACGATGCCAAACTCCGCGGCGACCCCGGCCAATGCGATGAAGCCAATCAAGGTGGCCACCGACACCGCGTGGCCCATTGCCCAGATGAGCCAGATTCCACCGACCAGCGCCAGAGGCAGGCTGACCATGATGACCAGGGCATCGGCGGCGCGACGGAACACCAGCAGGATCACCACGAAAATGATCGCGAGCGTAGCCGGCACTACGGTACGCAAACGTTGTTGCGCGCGTTGCAGGTATTCGAACTGCCCGGACCAGCCAAGCGCGTAGCCCACCGGCAACACCACTTTGGCCGCGACGGTACGCTGCAGGTCCGACACCACTGAGCCCAGGTCGCGTCCCTCGACGTCAACATAGACATAGGACACCAGGCGGCCGTTGTCGCTCTTGAGCATCGATGGACCGGCGACCACCGCAACGTCGGCGACCTGGCCCAATGTCAGCAGCGCTCCATCGGGCGACACCAGCGGCAGGCTGGCGATATCACCGACCTCATCACGTTGCTCGCGCGGGTAGCGCAACACAATCGGATAACGCTCGCGGCCCTGGATTGTTTCACCGATGGGTTCACCACCGACCGCTATGTCTATTACCTGCTGCAATTGCGCTTGCGTGAAACCGTAGCGCGCAGCCACCGCCGGTTGCACGTGCACATCCACGTAGCGGCCCGCGCCAACGCGCTCGGCTACCGCGGAGCGCACGCCCTCGACAGTGCGAGCCACGCCCTCTACCTGCTGCGCAACTTCATCGATACGTTGCGGGTCAGGCCCGGAAATCTTGATACCAACGGGACTCTTGATGCCGGTGGCAAGCATGTCCACGCGATTGCGTATTGGCGGCACCCACAGGTTGGTCAGCCCCGGTACTTGCACGGACCGGTCCAGCTCTTCGCGCAGCTTGTCCATGGTCATGCCCACGCGCCATTGGTCGCGAGGCTTGAAGGTGACCGTGGTTTCGAACATTTCCAGCGGCGCCGGATCAGTCGCGGTTTCGGCGCGACCGGCCTTGCCGAACACGTGGTCCACTTCAGGCACGGACTTGATCATGCGATCGGTCTGCTGCAACAACTGCGCGGCCTTGCCGGCCGACAGCCCGGGCAACGCGGTGGGCATATACAACAAGGTACCTTCATCCAGCGGCGGCATGAACTCACTGCCCAGTCGCGACATCGGCAGAGCGGTCAACAGCACGATCGCCAAGGCGATTGCGAGCGTCATCAATGGAAAACGCAGCACCAGGTCGAGCAGCGGGCGGTAAACGGCAACCATGAGCCGGTTCAGCGGATTGCTCGCTTCAGCGCGAATGCGACCGCGGATCAGATAGCCCATCAATACCGGCACCAGCGTCACTGACAAGCCGGCCGCGGCCGCCATCGCATAGCTCTTGGTGAACGCCAAGGGCGAGAACAAGCGGCCCTCCTGCGACTGGAGTGCGAACACCGGGATGAAACTCAGCGTGATCACCAGCAAACTTGCGAACAAGGCTGGCCCTACTTCCGAGGCAGCGTCGGCAATCACCGTCCAGCGCTCCGTGGCGTCAGGTGCGCGGCCTTGCAGGAGATGGAATTTCTCAATGTGCTTGTGCGCGTTCTCAACCATGACCACGGCGGCATCCACCATCGCGCCGACAGCGATGGCGATGCCGCCCAGCGACAGCAGGTTGGCGCTGATGCCTTGCAGGTGCATCACCACGAAGGCCGCGAGGATCGCCAGCGGCAGGGTGATCACCGCCACGAGTGCCGAGCGCAG
>JAYSXN010000314.1:0-3700 GCA_043717405.1 Gammaproteobacteria bacterium | reverse complement strand
TTTACCTTGGTCAGGAAGTTGCGACCGAAGATCAACGGCTCGAGTTCCGGATGGTTGATGTTGGCGGGAATGATCGCGCGGCCGCGCGCCACTTCGCTGCGCACGAATTCGGGCGTGATGGATTTGGGAATCGAGGCGCCGAAGCTTTCGCCGGCGTGCTGCTGCAAAAGATGCGTTTCGCGGATCGCATCCATGCGCTGGTTTTCGCGGATAGCGATGAATTCCATCTCCGGCGTGATGATTCCGCGGCGCGCGTAATGCATCTGCGAAACGTTCATGCCCGACAGCGCGCGGCGCGGAGCGCGTGGATGCGCGAAACGCACCGGGTCAAGTCGCGCGTCGGATTCGCGGCCGCGGCCGAACGCGGAACTCAGCGCTGGCAATACTTCGCTGTCGCCGCGCTCGGCGATCCATGCCGCGCGCAGCGGCGCCAGGCCGGCGCCCAGGTCGATCGTGCAATCAGGGTCGGTGTAGGGACCGGAGGTGTCGTACACCGCGAACGGCGCGTTCAATTCGCTGCCGAAAACTTTCTGCGTATTGGCCAGCGCGATCTCGCGCATCGGCACGCGCAGGTCCGGGCGCGAGCCGGTGAGATGGATCTTGCGCGAGCCGAGGATCGGCTGGATGACGGATTCGGACAGCTCCTGGGTCTGGCGGAGCAATTCGGCGGGCTGGGCATTCATGGCGGCGTCCTGTGTGTAAGGAGCGGCGGCGCCGGAGCAGCATGCTGCGCTGCTTCGAAGCTTCCCTACGCCGGTTCGACCGGATCAGGTTCGAAGGGTATTTCTCAGCCCGAAGGCACCCCCGCTTCCAAGGCCGCCATTTCACCACGGGCGACGGGCTGGCGCGAGCGTCGAACTGAACCGCCGGGATCTGACGCGAGCTCACCTACGGGATGGGATGCCTTGGCTCAGCGCGCCTAAACCGGGCGAGTTTCGATCACGCCGGGCGGCGGCCACGGATTACCAGGGCAATTCCGCCCAGTATGGCCAACGATGACGCGAGCAGTCGCGCCGTCACCGGCTCACCCAGCAGCAGCACGCCGCCGACCGCCGCGATGGCTGGAACGCTCAACTGCACCGCGGCCGCAGTGGTGGCAGTGAGCGAGGGCAAGGCGGCGTACCAGATGGCGTAGCCCAATCCTGACGTCACGGCGCCGGACAGAATGGCCCAGGCAACCCCGCTCCCGTTGGCATGGGCAAATCCGAGCAGCGCCAGGCTGAGCGCTGCCGCCATCGGCATGGCGCGCATGAAATTGCCGGCGTTGGCTGCCACCGGGTCGCCCTCGGCCCGGCCGCGCAGCGAGTACACGCCCCAGGCAACCCCGGCGCCGAGCATCAGCAACGAAGCTGCCACAGGCGGTGCCGACAGGCCCGGCAGCAGGAGGAACAGCAGGCCGGCAATCGCCAGCGCCAAGCCCGCGCGTTGCAGTAGCGATTGCCGTTCCCGCGCCAGCAGCGCCTGTCCCACCATGGTCGCCTGCACGGCGCCGAACAGCAGCAGTGCTCCCGTGGCCGCGGGCAACTGCACGTAGGCGAGCGAAAAACCAGCGGCATAGGCGAATAGCGCGACGGCAGATGGCCAGTTCCCGCCTCGGGCAGGCCGTCCCCGGTTGCGCGCGAGCAACCAAAGCACCAGCGCCCCGGAGGCGATGCGCACGGTGGTAAACATGGCCGCGTCAATATCACCCTGGCGCAGCGCCGCGCGGCAAAGCAGGGAGTTGCCTGCGAAAGCGATCATCGCCAGGAAGGTCAGCGCAAACAGGCGGGCTGGCGGCATGGCATCTTGCTCCTGCGATGAACAGACTCTAGCCCATCGCAAGCAAAACTCAGTACTCCTCGCCGACAGGTACCCGCATCCATGCGGCATAAAGCGCCGGCAGGAATAAAATCGTCAAGCCCGTGGCGACGATCAGCCCGCCCATGATGGCCACCGCCATCGGGCCGAAAAACACGCTGCGCGACAGCGGCAACATCGCCAGCACCGCTGCGAGCGCCGTCAGCACGATCGGCCGGAAGCGTCGCACGGTGGCATCGACGATGGACTGGTAGGGCGTGTGCCCGGCCGCGATGTCCTGGTCGATCTGATCTACCAAGATGACCGAGTTGCGCATGATCATTCCCGACAAGGCGATGGTGCCGAGCATGGCCACGAAGCCGAACGGCACGCGGAACAGCAGCAGGAAAGCGGTCACGCCGATCAGCCCCAACGGCGCGGTCATCCACACCATCAACATGCGCCGCAGGCTGCGCAGCTGCAGCATCAACAAAGTCGTCACGACCAGCACGAACAGGGGCACGCCGGCGACGACCGAGCGCGATCCGCGCTCCGAATCCTCCACCGTGCCGCCGGTTTCCAGCAGGAACCCGGGCGGCAGGCTGGCGCGAATGCCCTCCAGCGTCGGCAGTATCTGCGCGGTCACCGTCGGCGGTGTCACGTCGCCGTAGACATCGGCGCGCACGTTGATGCTCGGCAGTCGATTGCGATGCCAGACGATGCCGTCCTCCATGCCGTACTGCAGCGTTGCCAACTGCGAAAGCGGCACGCTGCGCCCGCGCTCGGTGGGAACCGCCAGGCTGCCGAGCAGCGACAGACGCGTGCGTTCGTCGGCAGGACCGCGCAGGAGGATTTCTATGAGTTCGTTGCCTTCACGGAACGTGCTGACCGTGGTGCCGGACAGCGACCCGCGCAGGAACTGCGCCAGCTCGGTCGAGGTGACGCCAAGCGCCCGCGCACGGTCCTGGTCCAGCTTCAGCCGCACGACTTTGCTCGGCTCGTCCCAATCCAGGTTGACGTTGTCCACGTTCGGATTGGCGCGAACCTTCGCCGCCACCGCGTACGCCAGCCGGCGAACATCATCGATGTGTTCGCCCGACACGCGGAACTGGATCGGGAAGCCCACCGGTGGCCCGTTCTCCAGGCGCAGCACGCGGCCCTGCAGGTCGCTGAAGTCCCGCGCCAGCGTGCTGATCACCCATGTGCGAATTTTTTCACGCGTGGCGACGTCAGGCGTCAGCAGCACGAACTGGGCGAAGTCGGCCTGCGGCAGTTTCTGGTCGAAAGGCAGGTAGAACCGCGGTGAACCGGTACCGACATAGGCCACGTAATTGATCAGGTCGTGGCGTTTGCGCAGCTCGGCCTCGAAGCGTTTGGCCGCCGCCTCGGTGGCCAGCAAAGAAGATCCTTCCGCAAGCTCAAGGTCCACCACCAGTTCCAGGCGCGTGGACGATGGAAAGAACTGTTGCGGCACGAAACGGAACAATGCAATCGACACCACGAATGCGAAAACGGTCAGCGCAATGACCTTGCCGCGATTGCGCACGCACCAGGAAATCCACACGCGCAGGCGCCGATAAAACCGCGTGTCGTAAGGGTCATGCGTTTCCGCGCGCGGCGGTGCCGGAGCAGCGAGCGTCGCCAGCCATCCGGGCAGCACGGAGGCCAGGCGTTGCCGGAACAAGGTCCAGCGCCCGTCCTGGCGTGCATGTTGCTCGCGTAATTGCTGCGCATCGGGCAGCAGGCGATCGCCCAGGTAGGGAATGAATACCACCGCCGCGATCCAGCTGAGCAACAACGCGATGGTCACCACCTGGAATATCGATCGGGTGTATTCACCGGTACCCGATTGTGCGGTGGCGATCGGCAGGAAGCCGGCGGCCGTGATCAGGGTTCCGGTCAACATGGGAAATGCCGTGCTGCT
>JAYSXN010000313.1:0-3735 GCA_043717405.1 Gammaproteobacteria bacterium | reverse complement strand
CGGTCGAGCGAAAGCATCTGCGGAGTCCAGGTTTCGCGCTGCTCCACCGGCAGCCGCGGCAAGCCATGGGCTATGTCAGCGGCCAACCACTGGGCATCTCGCTCGGCGTTTGGTGGCGCGAGCGCAGGCCCACCGTTGGCGACCAGCAACAGGTGGCGGTCGGCGGCGTCACCGCTGAAGTCGAGGTTGATGATGCCCGTCGGTTCCCCGGTCGCGATGTCCCGGCCGGCCAGCGGCGCGTGCGTGGGAAACGCCCGGTCGGCAGCCACGGCATGGCTCGTAACCGCTTCAATCACCAGCTTGCTTCGGAAAACGTAACGCTGCAGGCGTGCTTGCAATTCCGGCGCAGGGAAGTCAGGCAGGATCGCGATGAAATCATCGGGGCCGGTCTGCAGAAGGGCAAAGAGCGCGATGACACGCCCCTTCGGATTCAACCATCCGCTCCATTGCCAACGCATCGGCGAGAGCGCGCGCACGTCGTTCATCGTTTGCGCGTGCAGGAATGCTGCGGCGTCCGGCCCCCTGAAGGACAAAAGCGAGAAGCCTCCAAGCTCTACGAGGCGGGCGGGGCTGCGAATTGTCTTGAACGGGTCAGGTGCGGGATTTAACATATACGCATCGCTTGGGGCTTGCCGATGATAGGCCATGGCGCGGGCTGCGACAGCTATCCACTTCTGCCTTGACGCGACGCATACAGCGCGTCGGGCATCGTGTCACCGACTCCAGAGGGCTTTGAATGGCTGCTCAGCAACGACCCCTGTCGCCGCACCTGTCGATATACAGCCGGCAGCTGACCATGATGATGTCCATCACCCATCGTGCGACCGGGGTGCTACTGGGCGTGGCGGCTTTTGCGGTAGTGGCATGGCTCTGGTCGATCGCTTCGGGCAGCGCGACTTTGGGTGTATTCAACCACTGGGCCGGGTCGCCCGTGGGCATCATCGGCATGCTGGCGGTTAGCGCCTCGCTGGTCTATCACCTGCTCAACGGGATTCGTCATCTGCTCTGGGACATTGGCTGGGGCTTCGACCTGCCGCAGGCCTACGGCAGCGGCTGGACCGTGGTTGCGCTGACGGTCGTGGCGACCATCGCACTGGCGTACCTGGGCCTTCATGCTGGAGGCGTGGTATGAATCTGCGCGACCCGCTCGCCGTTGCCCGCGGCATCGGCTCGGCGAAAAGCGGGGCGGGCCAGTGGTGGCTGGAACGACTCAGCTCCGTCGCGCTGCTACTGCTCACGCCATGGTTTGCCTGGTTCGTGCTTGGGGCGATTGGAGTGGACCAGGCGCACCTGCGTGCGCGCATTGCCGACCCGCTCAACGCGACCCTGATGCTTGCCTTCGTGCTGTCGATGTTCTGGCACGCACGCATGGGCATGCAGGTGGTCATCGAAGATTACGTGCACGGCTGGCTCGAACTGGCCTTGCAGGTGCTGGTGAAGTTTGCTTACGCGATTGGAGCCCTCGCCTCGGCGCTGGCCATCGGCCGCATCGTTTTTTCCGCCTGAGTCCGCCATGAATCCTGCCTACGCGATCACCGAACACAAGTACGACATGATCGTGGTGGGCGCCGGTGGCGCCGGCCTGCGCGCGACGCTGGGCCTGGCCGCGAAAGGGCTGCAGACCGCTTGCCTGACGAAAGTGTTCCCCACGCGATCGCACACCGTTGCTGCGCAAGGCGGCATTTCGGCAGCGCTGGGCAACATGGGCGAAGACGACTGGCGTTACCACTTCTTCGACACCGTGAAGGGATCCGACTGGCTGGGCGACCAGGACGCGATCGAATACATGTGCCGTGAGGCGATCCCGGCAATCATAGAGCTGGAGCACTACGGCGTGCCGTTCTCGCGCACCGAGGAAGGCAAGATCTACCAGCGGCCATTTGGCGGCATGACCACGAAATACGGCGAAGGTCCGCCCGCGCAGCGCACTTGCGCCGCCGCCGACCGCACCGGCCACGCGATCCTGCATACGCTATACCAGCAGTCGCTCAAGCACCAGGCGAAGTTCTTCATCGAGTATTTCGCGCTCGACCTGATCATGGATTCCGATGGCGCCTGTCGCGGCGTACTGGCGCTGGACATGGCCAACGGGACCTTGCACCTGTTCCGCGCGCATGGCGTGGTACTGGCCACCGGCGGGTACGGCCGCGCTTACTTTTCAGCGACGTCGGCGCACACCTGCACCGGCGATGGCGGCGGCATGGCTCTGCGCGCCGGTTTGCCGCTGCAGGACATGGAGTTCGTGCAGTTCCATCCTACTGGCATCTACGGCGCCGGCTGTCTGATCACCGAGGGCGTGCGCGGCGAAGGCGGCATCCTGCGCAACTCCAACGGCGAACGCTTCATGGAGCGCTACGCACCGAGCGTGAAAGACCTGGCGCCGCGCGACATGGTCAGTCGGGCGATGACGCTTGAAATCCGCGAAGGCCGCGGCGTCGGGCCGAAAAAAGACCACATCCACCTTGACCTGACCCACCTGGACCCTGCGGTCATCAAGGAAAAACTGCCAGGCATCGCGGAAAACGCGCGCGTTTTCGCCGGCGTAGACGTCACCAAGCAGCCGATCCCGGTGTTGCCCACGGTGCACTACAACATGGGCGGATTGCAGACCAACTACCACGGCGAAGTAGTGACCTTGCACAATGGCGATCCGAATACGGTCGTGCCGGGCCTGTACTCGATCGGCGAAGCGGCCTGCGTGTCCGTGCACGGCGCCAACCGCCTGGGCTCGAATTCGCTGCTGGACCTGGTGGTGTTTGGCCGCGCGGTCGCCAACCGCTGTGCGGAAACGATTCGTCCGGGCATGCCGCACAAATCGCTGCCGGCATCGGCCTGCGATGTGTCGCTGGCCAATTTCGACCGCGTGCGCAACGCCAGTGGCAGCACGCCAACCGCGGTCATCCGCGACAACATGCAGCGCATCATGCAGGAAGATGCGGCGGTATTCCGCACCGGTGAGACGCTGCGGCAAGGTGTGGGCAAAATCACCGGAGCATTCAATTCCTTCGATGACGTGCGCGTGACCGACCGTTCGATGATCTGGAACTCCGATCTCATCGAAACGCTCGAACTTCAGAACATGTTGGGGCAGGCGGTGGCTACGATGGTTTCTGCAGCAAATCGCACCGAGTCCCGCGGCGCCCACGCGCGCGAGGACTTCAGCAAGCGCGACGATGTCGACTGGATGAAGCACACGTTGTGCTGGGTGGACGGCCAGGGCGCGACGCGCATCGACTACCGCCCTGTGCACCTGAGCGTCATGAGCAGCGATGTCAGTGTCATTCCGCCGAAAGAACGCAAGTACTAGGCAATCGCGACGCGGCCCCGGCCGCTAGCGCGCGATCATAAAGAGAATCCCATGGCCGAGTTCACCCTTCCCAAGAATTCAAAAGTCCGCCCGGGCCGGCATTTTCCGGCACCGGCGGGCGCGACCAACACGCGCAGCTTCAAGATCTATCGCTGGAATCCGGATGACGCGGAAAACCCGCGCACCGATACCTACGATGTGGACATGGACACTTGCGGTCCGATGGTGCTGGACGCGCTTATCAAGATCAAGAACGAGATCGATCCCACGCTGACCTTCCGTCGTTCCTGCCGCGAGGGCATCTGCGGCTCATGCGCGATGAATATAGATGGCAGCAATACGCTCGCCTGTACCAAGGGCGTGGACGAGTGTTCGAAGAAGCAGGTGCCGATCTATCCGTTGCCGCATATGCCGGTGATCAAGGACCT
>JAYSXN010000312.1:0-3778 GCA_043717405.1 Gammaproteobacteria bacterium | reverse complement strand
TGAAGATCGATCGATCTTTCGTCGTCGGGATGAATGCCGAACCCGAAGGACAGGCCGTCGTGTCCACCATCATCAATCTGGGACATTCCCTGAAGCTGAGTGTCGTGGCTGAGGGCGTGGAAACCGAGGAGCAGCAGGCGTGGCTTCGAGTACTGGGTTGCGATGCAATGCAGGGCTACCTGTTCAGCAGGCCGGTTGCAGCAGACGTCTTCGAGGAAAGGTTTCTGGCGACCAGGCTGTCGGCCGGAGCTTGACTGGACCGGACTCCACTGGTTTGAAGCGCTGCCAGACTCCGGTCTCGCTGGCGTGATCGGAGTCTGGCGGGCAGCCGCATTCTGGTTTGGTGTCAGA
Source organism: Gammaproteobacteria bacterium (assembly GCA_043717405.1). Classification (GTDB taxonomy): domain Bacteria; phylum Pseudomonadota; class Gammaproteobacteria; order Xanthomonadales; family Xanthomonadaceae; genus Arenimonas. Next base: position 3,427 of record JAYSXN010000312.1, on the reverse strand, counting down.
ACAGGTCGAATCGATCCGCGTCCATGACCCGCGTCCAGGCACGGATGAAATCGCGCACGAATTTCTGCTGGCCGTCGCTGGACCCGTACACCTCGGCCAGCGCGCGCAACTGCGAGTTTGAACCGAACACCAGGTCGGCAACGGTACCGGTCCAGTGCAATTCACCGGAACGGCGGTCGCGACCTTCCAATACTCCATCCTCGGCGACCGAGCGCGACCACTTCGTATTCATGTCGAGCAGGTTCACGAAGAAGTCATTGGTAAGGGTGCCGGGGCGTTTGGTGAATACGCCGTGGCGGGAGCGACCCGCGTTGGCCTCGAGCACGCGCAGGCCAGCCACCAGCACGGTCATTTCCGGCGCCGACAATCCCAGCATCTGCGCCTTGTCGATCAGAAGCTCCGCCGCCTTTGCTTCGAAGCCTTTGCGGGTGTAGTTGCGAAAGCCATCGGCGCGCGGCTCGATGACGCCGAAGGAAACCACGTCGGTCTGCTCCTGCGAGGCATCGGTGCGTCCCGGGGTGAACGGCACCGTGGCATCGCTGCCGGTCTTTTTCGCCGCCGCCTCGACCGCTGCCGCACCGCCCAGCACGATCAGGTCGGCAAGGGATATTTGCCTGCCTCCATCGGCCGCGGCATTGAAGTCCGCACGCACGCCCTCGAGCGTCGCCAGCACCGAGGCCAGTTCATCGGGATCATTGACGTGCCAATCTTTCTGCGGGGCAAGGCGGATGCGCGCGCCATTGGCGCCGCCGCGTTTGTCGCTACTGCGGAAGCTCGATGCCGACGCCCATGCGGTGCGCACGAGTTGCGCGGTGCTCAGCCCGCAGGCCAGCAGCTTCGACTTGAGGGCGGCGATGTCTGCCGCGTCCACCAGCGGATGGTCGACGGCCGGCACCGGATCCTGCCAGACCAGCACTTCCTTCGGAATAAGCGGACCGCGATAGCGCGAGATCGGACCCATGTCGCGATGTGTGAGTTTGTACCAGGCGCGCGCGAAGACGTCTTCAAATTCCTTCGGGTTGGCCATGAAGCGGCGCGAGATTTTTTCGTACGCCGGGTCCACGCGAAGCGCCAGATCGGCAGTGGTCATCATCGGCGCGTGACGCTTGAGCGGATCATGCGCGTCGGGCACGGTGTCGGAGGCCGCGCCGTCCTTGGGATGCCACTGGTGCGCGCCTGCGGGACTCTTGCTCAGTTCCCACTCGTGGCCAAACAAGGTGCTGAAATAGGTGTGGTCCCAGGCGGTGGGCGTCGCCGTCCAGGCGCCCTCGATGCCGCTGGTTATGGCGTGCCCGGCGAGCCCGCTTTCATACGTACTCATCCAGCCGAAACCCTGGTGCTCAATGTCGCCTGCTTCGGGCTCGCGTCCCACATGCGAATCAGGGCCGGCACCATGCGCCTTGCCGAAGGTGTGCCCCCCCGCCACCAGCGCCACGGTCTCCTCGTCATTCATGGCCATGCGCTTGAACGTCTCGCGGATATCGCGCGCTGACGCGAGTGGATCGGGATTGCCGTTAGGCCCCTGTGGATTGACGTAGATCAGGCCCATCTGCACGGCGGCGAGTGGATCGGCCAGTTCGCGATCGCCGCTGTAGCGCTCATCGCCCAACCAGGTGCCTTCCGAGCCCCAGTCGATGTCGTCCTCCGGTTCCCAGATGTCGGGCCGCCCTGCGCCGTAGCCGAAGGTTTTGAAGCCCATCGATTCCAGTGCGACGTTGCCCGTGAGGATCAGCAGGTCCGCCCAGGAAATCATGCTGCCGTACTTTTGTTTGATCGGCCAGAGCAACCGGCGCGCCTTGTCCAGGTTGCCATTGTCCGGCCAGCTGTTTTGCGGCGCGAAACGCTGCCCGCCGTTGCCGCCGCCGCCGCGTCCATCACCGATGCGATAGGTACCCGCGGCATGCCAGGTCATGCGGATGAAGAACGGTCCGTAATGGCCGTAGTCCGCCGGCCACCAGGGCTGCGAGTCGGTCATCAACGCATGCAGGTCCTTCACCAGCGCATCGAAGTCGAGCTTGTCGAACGCCTTGCCATACGCGTACTCGGCATCCATGGGATTGGACTTCGGTGAATGCAGGTGCAGGATCCTGAGGTTGAGTTGTTCCGGCCACCAGGCCGCGTTGTTGCGCGAGGCTGCGGCTTTGGGCTGGGCCGCCGAAGCTGGGGCGAACGGGCATTTGGCTTCGCTTTCGATAGCGGACATGGTCGACTCTCCTGCGCCGCTCGGGCGGCTGAAACCAGAGGATGGACCTCCGGCTGCAATAGAGACAGTTGATTCTAGTTATACGTCCGATAGGCGGCGCCTATGGCTGACACCGCTCGGCTTTCAGGGCGTTTGTACTCGCACCTCCCTGCGTGCAGCCGGCGCCGCGTCAGGGTGAAACAGGAGCGCCGACGGTTTGCCCGAGGCGTCGCGAATTATTTCAAAGTAATCGGTACCGTCGCCGACGAAAATGAGCCGGTCGCCCTGGGCGTACTGGAGTGGCCGCCGCGGCCCTGACTCGCGTTGCGAATATATCCGGGAACCCTCGAGGACAATGTTCCGATCACCGGCTTCCGATCTGTAGCGGCCCGCCAAGTCGGAACAATCCTTCGCACACAAGCCGGGCAGGAAGTCTGGATACGGCGCACCTGCAGCTTTGGCCGCGCCACGATGCGCCAACGAACGGGGCAGGACTGAGCCTGCGTCGACATTCGCCAGGACAGCGACCGCAACGTCTTCTTTCGGAAGGTAGGTCAATTGTGCTGCGAAGCCCTCGATGCCCCCGTTGTGTTCCCAGGCAGGCATGCCATGCACCGTCGTCAAAAACCAACCCAGTCCGTAGCCGGTGCCGGGCTGACCGGGGATCTGTTGCTCCGTCGTCATGGCTGCCAACGATTGGGGCTGCAGGATGATGGCGTGGGTCAGCGCATGCATGAAGCGCTGCAAGTCGCCAACCGTCGAGTAGAGCGCACCGGCTGCGCCGGGTCCGGTGATGCTGATGTAGGGCGCGCGCCGCAGCGACTCGTCGGACGCATGCGTATATCCGGTCGCGGCGTTCGGAACCACTGCATCGTCGTCAAAGCACCCGCTGCTGTCCATGCGCGCGGGGCGCAGGACAACGTCACGCACGACGTCGCACCAAGGCCGCTGCTCGACTGCTTCAACTACCGCGCCCAGCAACATGTAGCCGGAGTTGCTGTAGCGCCACTGCGTTCCCGGCGCGAAATCCAATGGCTGACGCCCAATCAGGTCGACGAGCTGCCCGGTAGTGACCGGTTTCATTGCGTCGGCCTCCCAGGCATCGCTAACGCCCGACGTATGGCCAAGCAGCTGGCGAAGCGTGATTCGCGCGCCGTCGGGATAGGCGGGAAGAAACCGGTTGAGCCGATCGTCGATGGAAAGTCGGCCTTTCTCCTGCAAGCGCAGCACCGTCGCCGCGACGAT
>JAYSXN010000311.1:0-3799 GCA_043717405.1 Gammaproteobacteria bacterium | reverse complement strand
ACAACGCGCTCACCAGCAATGTGTCGCGCCCATTGTTCGATCGCAACCTGCATGGTGGTACGCCGCCAGGATCAACGCTCAAGCCCTTCCTCGGCTTGGCCGGGCTCGAGTCAGGATTGCGTAAACCTTCCGATCGCATTTTTTCCAGCGGCGTGTTTCACATTCGCGGTGTCGGCCGTGGCTTCGGCGATGCCCATGCGAGTGGCCATGGCTGGGTAAACCTGAAGGAATCGATCGCGCAGTCGGTGAACACCTATTACTACCAACTGGCGCTGGACATGGGCGTGGCGCGCTTCGACGAATACATGGGCCGCTATGGTTTCGGGCGCGTGACGGGCATCGATTTAATTGGCGAAAGCCCGGGCATCCTGCCGTCGCCGGAATTCAAGCGCAAGCGCTTCAAGCAGGACTGGTACCTGGGCGACATCGTCAACGCAGGTATCGGGCAGGGGCTCTGGAAAACCACCTTGCTGCAACTGGTGCAAGCCACCGCGGCGCTCGCCGACAATGGGCGTCGACATCCCTTGCACTTGCTGCGCTCGACGAGGCAGGGATTCGACGCGCCGTGGTTGCGTACCGCGCAACCGGAGGGCGACACCATCTCGACCAGCGCCGAACACCTGGCCTCCATCCGTGAAGCGATGATCGCCGTCGTGCATGGGCCGACCGGAACCGCCCGCGCCATCGGCCTCAACGCGCCATACCTGATCGCAGGCAAGACCGGCACCGCGCAGGTGGTGAGCAACAAGAATAATTTGCGCCTGGATCCGCGCAGCCTGCCAATGAACCTGCGTCACCAGGCTTTGTTCATCGCCTATGCGCCTGCCAACAACCCACGCATCGCAGTCGCCGTTGTCGTGGAGCATGGCGGCTTCGGTGCCAGTTCCGCGGCGCCAATCGCGCGCGCCATCATGGACGCCTGGCTACTTCCCAAAGGCACTCACGCTCCGCTGCCGAGCCTGCAGACCCCGGCGCCGGTTCCGAACGCGCCTCCGCCGGCGCCAGTATTCGTGCCCGCGGCGGCGCCGGTGCCGAAGCCGGTCGCTGCACCACCGGCAACACGGGAGCAGGACTGATGCTCACCAGCCTGCGCGACATGGCCGCTGATTTCCTGGACAAGGTGGACTGGCCACTGTTGCTGGCCTTGTGCGCGGTGATGGCTGCGAGCTTGATCGTGCAATCAAGCGCCGGGGGTGGTGACAGCCACGTCGTGTTCGCACAGGGCATTCGTTTCGCCGCCGGCCTTGGCGTGATGGTGTTGCTGTCGCGTGTATCCCCGGGTCGCCTGCGGCTATGGACACCGATGATCTTCGCGCTGACCATGGCGCTGCTGCCATTGGTCTTTGCTTTCGGCTCGGGCCGCAGCGCGCGCTTGTGGATCAACCTGGGTTTCTTCTACCTGCAGCCGGGCGAACTGCTCAAGCTGACGGTGCCGATGATGGTTGCGTGGTACCTGCACCGCGTCGTGCTGCCGCCGGGTTGGGGCAGCCTGTTCGTCTGCGCGTTGATCATCGGTGTGCCGGTGGGACTGATCGTCCTGCAGCCGGACTTGGGCACCGGGATGCTGGTCGCGGCGTCCGGCGCCTTCACTTTGTTCCTTGCCGGCATCGCGTGGTGGCGCATCGGCCTGTTTGCCGGATTGGGCGTCGGCGCACTGCCGGTCGCCTGGATGTTCTTGATGCCGTACCAGAAGAATCGCATCCTGACCTTCGTGCACCCCGAATCGGATCCGCTGGGCACCGGCTGGAACATCATCCAGTCGAAGATCGCGATCGGGTCGGGCGGCTTGCTCGGCAAGGGCTGGGGGCAGGGCAGCCAGGCGCATCTGGATTTCCTGCCCGAGCACACCACCGACTTTGCGTTCTCGGTGCTGTCGGAGGAGTGGGGCTGGCTCGGCGTCAGTGTGTTGTTTGCACTGTACCTGTTCATCGTTGGGCGAAGCCTGTGGATCGCAGCCAATGCCCGCGACGGCTATTCCAGGCTGCTCGCAGGCGCTCTGGCGATGACTTTTTCGGTGTACGTGCTGGTCAACGGCAGCATGGTGGTCGGGCTGTTGCCGGTAGTGGGCGTGCCGATGCCGCTGCTCAGCTATGGCGGGACTTCGGCGGTTTCCTTGCTCGCGGGATTCGGCGTGATCATGTCGGTGCGCGCGCACCGCAAGTTCATGTCCTGAGGGCAAGCGCGTCGCGCTGCATCACCAACGCGCGTGCCGCAGCGGCGCTGCGCTCGACGGCGGCATAGTCGCCCGTACGCAACCATGCCGCAGGCACCATCCACGAGCCACCAAGGCAAGCGACATTGCCCAGGGCCAGGTACGCCGCAGCGTCGCTTTCATCGATGCCACCGGTTGGGCAAAACATAAAATCGGGAAAGGGTCCGGACAATGCTCTCAGCATCCTGAGCCCGCCCAGCGCTGCGGCAGGAAACAGCTTGGCGATGCGGTAGCCATGCTCGGCCAGGACCAGCACTTCGCTGGGCGTGGCTGCGCCGGGCACCACTGGCACGATGGCATGCGCAAGAGCGCCCAGCAGGCTCGACGAGCTGCCGGGCGTAACCAAGAAATCCGCGCCAGCGCCCTGCGCCGCATCGACTTGCGCAGCACGCAAAACAGTCCCGGCACCTATCACCAACGCCGGGAATTCCTGCTTCAACGCCGCGATGGCATCGATCGCCACGGGCGTGCGCAAGGTCAGCTCGATGGCAGTCAGCCCGCCGCGCTGGAGTGCATCGGCAACGCGCAACGCGATGTTGATCGAGTCGACGCTGACGATGGGCAAGATGCCGGCCGAACGCAGCAATTGTTCCGCAACATCTTGCCGCGCGCTGACCGCGGTGATGGAATCGACATCAGGCATCAGGCGTCCTTGGCTTCGTGCGGCGCAAGGATGGCGCCGCGTCCGAGTTGGTATTCGACATCGCCGTCATCGACAGCGGGCAGATCGGCAAGCAATGGTCCGCATGAGATCGACAAGGCGCCTTCGTCGGCTGGAGTGACGACTGCACGGTTCACCGCGAACAGGTTGCGCCCAAGGTCATGCGCCGGCGGAGTGCTGTCGCGGTCGGGAATGCGCGCGAGCCACTCGTGTTCTGGCACCAGCGCGCGCAGGATCCCGGCGTCGCCATCCAGCTCGATCAGGTCGCCGTCACGCAAACGCGCCAACGGTCCGCCCGCTGCGGCTTCGGGCGTGACATGGATTGCCGACGGAATTTTTCCCGAAGCACCGGACAGGCGACCGTCGGTGACCAGTGCGACACGACGCCCCTGGTTCTGCAGCATGCCCAACAGTGGCGTCAGGCTGTGCATCTCAGGCATCCCGTTTGCGCGCGGCCCCTGGAAGCGCACCACGGCGATGAAGTCCTCCGGCAACACGCCTGCGGCATGCAACTTGTTCAAGGTCGACGGACTGTCGAGCACGACAGCGGGCGCCGTGATGCGGCGCAGTTCAGGGCGCACCGCTGACAACTTGATCATCGCGCGGCCCAGGTTACCTGAGACCAGGCGTAGACCGCCGGTGGCTTCGAAGGGGCGCTCCATTGGACGGATGACTTCATCGTCCGCGCTTGTTGCCAGACCGTTGACGTAGACGACCGAGCCATCGATCCATCGCGGCTCGCAACGGTAAGCGGGCATGCCGCCTTCGGCGATCGTATCCACGTCGGCGTGCAGCCAGCCGGCGTCGAGCAACTGCGAAAATACCAGCGCGGTGCCACCGGCGGCCGCGAAATGATTCACGTCGGCAGCGCCATTTGGATAGATGCGCGCAAGGAGCGGCACGCCCTGCGCGAGCTCGTCGATGTC
>JAYSXN010000032.1:0-2477 GCA_043717405.1 Gammaproteobacteria bacterium | reverse complement strand
ACAGCAGGTCGCCAAATTGGTTTTCATCGACGCCGGGAAGGCGCCCGGCACGCACGCGCCGGGTGCCCAGCCACCAGGACACGCCGAAACCCAGCAGGTACATCAGCCCGTACCAGTGGATGCCGTAAGGCCAGAATGGCAAGGGGACGGCGATCGGATTGATATCGTGCAAGACGGTCATGGAGTCACAATCGCTTGGGCAGGCACGCGCGGAATGCGCGCGTCATTATCGCATTGCTCAAAGCACCACGGGTTCATCCGGCAACTCGCGAGGATTGTCCGCCGAGGCTGGGAAGTGCAGCGTCAACAGCGCATTGATCCGTTCCAGGCACTGCAGCACGGCAACATCGGCAGACGTTGACTGCATGTCGCGCGAGAACTCGTCGCACAGCGCCTGCCACTGCGCCGGGTCCACCCGCGCCGCGATGCCGCGGTCGGCGACCAGTTCCACCCGACGCTCCGCCAGTTGTAGGTAAAGCAGCACGCCACTGTTGTCCTGGGTGTCCCAGACGCGCAGCATTGAAAAAACCTCGTTGGCCCGCTGCCGCGGCGCCAAGCCGCGCAGCACGTCGAGAATCGAATAGCGCACCTCAATCGCGAGGCACAGCTCGCCAGCGTGGCTAACCTCGCCGGCAGCGATGGCATCGGTGATGCGGCGCATCGTGCTTTCGGGGAATTGCCTGGGCAGCGCGAACCAGGCCCCGAAAAGATTCCGCAACAGGCGACGCAGCATCACCAGCCTCCCGAGGCGCCACCGCCTCCAAAGGACCCACCGCCGCCCGACCAGCCACCGCCGCTGCCGCCACCGCCGGACCAACCACCGCCGCCAGGGAAAAATCCGCCCGACCCACCGCCCCCAAAGCGCCCGCCGCCTCCGCTGGAAACCAGGAAGGCGACCACGGCCGCGGCCATCGCCGCGAAGCTCGCGCTGAAGATCAGCCAACCCAAGCCGGCGGCCACCACGCCCGCGCCGATACGCCGCAGCGTCACCGGCCTCAACCCCGTGCCGCCCACGAACAGACCTACCAACAGCCCGAGGAATATCGCGAACATCAACGGCGGCGAGCGCTGTTGCCGCGTATCGGCCGCCATCGGCGCCGGCAGGGCCTCGCCATTGACCAGTTTCACCAGCACACCGGTAGCGTCGCGGATGCCGCCGAAGTAATCCCCCGCGCGAAAGCGTGGCGCAAGATATTCATGGATCACCCGGCTGGACAAGGCGTCGGTGACCGCGCCTTCCAGGCCGTAGCCCACTTCGATGCGCGCCTTGCGATCGTCTTTGGCAATCAGCAACAGCAGGCCATCATCGATCTTGTGCCGGCCCACCTTGTTTTTTTCCACCACCGCCAGGGAGTACTCCTCGATGGCCTGGTCACCGGTGCTCGGCACCAGCAGTACCATCACCTGGCTGCCCTTGCTTTGCTCCAGGGCCGCGAGCGGCGCTTCCAGTTCGGCGATCTGCGCAGGGCTGAGCGTGCCGGTAAGGTCGGTGACGTGCTGCTGCAGGACCGGCACTTCCGTGGCCGCGCTTGCCGCCCACGCGGAAGGTGCGAGCAACAGGAATAGCAGCCAGGCAGCAAGCCGCCACGAAGCCGGACGCATCAATGCATCAACTGTGCGCAGGCTGCGTTGCCGATGGCGGCGACGGCGGCGGTGCCGGTGAAGTGGAGGGCGTGGATGCCGGCGGTGGATTTTGCTGAATGGTCGGTGGTGTCGAAGGTTGCTGCTGGATGCTCGGCGGCGTCGACGGAATGTTGCTTGCTGGCGGCGGTGCGACCGGCGCGAATTCCACGGTCGGCGGGTGCGAGATTGCCGCTTCGTTTTCAACGCTGAAGTTCGGCTTGACCACGTAACCGAACATCTTCGCCGTCAGGTTCACCGGGAAGCGGCGGATGTACGTGTTGTATTCCTGCACCGCGGCGATATAGCGATTGCGCGCCACGGTAATGCGGTTCTCGGTACCTTCCAGTTGCGATTGCAGCTCGAGGAAGTTCTGGTTGGACTTGAGCTCGGGATAGTTTTCCGAAACCACCAGCAGCCGGGACAATGCGCCGCCCAGTTGCGCCTGCGCGGCCTGGAAGGCGGCCAGCTTGGCTGGATCGGCAGCGTCGGCCGCGCTGATCTGCATGCTGCCCACGCGGGCGCGGGCGTTGGTGACCTCGGTCAGCACGCGTTCTTCCTGCGCGGCGAAGCCCTTGACCGTATTGACCAGGTTCGGCACTAGGTCGGCGCGGCGCTGGTACTGGTTCAGAACCTCTGACCACTGTGCCTTGACCGCCTCGTCCTGCTGCTGGATCTGGTTGTAGCCGCAGCCGCTCAGCATGGGCAGTAGCAGGGCCAGCAGAATCCATCGAATCGAGCGCATTGCCTGTCTCCTTGGCGGGGTTGCGCTATTGGATCATCGCAGCCGTTCAGGCGCAACGAAATGCTGGCACGGCGCCATCGCCACGCGCCACGGTTCAGCTACGCTGCCGCTT
>JAYSXN010000310.1:0-11042 GCA_043717405.1 Gammaproteobacteria bacterium | reverse complement strand
ACCCGCTGGGCGGATTTACCCGCAACTGGTATGCCGCGAACGGGCGCCTTACCGCCACGTATTCGTATTCCGCCCCGTTCAATACTGCAACGCTGAGCGACGCGACCACCGTAGCGCAACTCGATCTGCTGCAGGCAGGCTCCGCTGAAAACCAAGGCAACTTCTACGTCTATGACAGCGAAGCTCGACTGCGCTTCAGTCTGAACGTGCTCGGCGGGCTAGTAGAGACCACCTATGATGGCGCCGGACGGGAAGTGTCCGCGCGTTCGTACGGCACGTTGTTCACGAGTTCCTCGGCGCTCAACAGCAAGATGTTTGCAGGCACCGCGACCCCGGCTGACATCGTTCCAACGGCCAGCACTGCGATCGACCGCGTCGTCACACGCGTCTACGACGCCTCCGGTCGAGTGCTCTACAGCCTGAGCGCCATCAACGCCACGCAAGCCACTGTAAGCGAGCACCGCTACGACGGATTGGGACGCCTCGTTGCCGAGGTGGCGTACGCGCTTCCGATTACCAACACGTTTGGGGCAACGCAAACCGCGGCGCAGGTGGCAGCGGTGCTGGGCACGGCCAATTACACGACGGCGGCCAACCAGCACCTGACGCGCTACGTCTACGACAACATCGGCCAGCTGCGCTACACGATCGATGATGCCGGATATGTGTCGGAAAACGTCTACGACAGCACCCGCCAATTGGTGCAGACGCGCAAGCACGCCATCAAGACCGGCTTGGCAGGCCAGCCGACTGTTGCCCAGGTGGCGGCGGCGCTGGTGCCGGTCGGCGTGGTGTGGACGACGGAATTTGATTCCTCTGTCCTTGCTGGCGTCGATCTGTCCAGCCAGATGAATGCAAAGATCTTGGGTGGCAGCTTGATCCTGCAGAGCATCACCCAGGGCGCATACGCCTATCCTCGAGCGGTCGGAACCACGCTGCACACGCTAGCTGAAAACCTTACCTATCGGACAGATTTTACTACCGGTTCGAGCGTGGCAGGAACCGTGGTCTTCATCGGGATTGCCAACGATTCCCCAAACAACACTGCAGCCTATCGCCAGCAAGCCGTCCTGATCGTCAACAACATCGTGTACATGCGTTCGACGACGGGCACGGTCTTCACGGATGTTCAAATCGGAACGGTCAATGCCGATTCGTCATACATCGTGGAGCAGGAAACCCGCGACGGTCAGATAATCACTTATGTGTACGCCAAGGACGGGACGCGGGCCAGTGGGATGAGCTTCACGCGTGCTGTCACGAGTGCTGACTTTGGCGGTCTGCGCTGGCGTGTCAGCTGCGAAGACGGTCCCGACGACAGCAGCGGCCCGCTCTACATCAACAGCGCCACCATCTTCGCCAATGGCCAGGCACCGGCCATCCTGCCATCGGAGACCTATCGCTACGACGTTGCAGGCAATGTGATCGCGACGATCGATGCGTTGGGTCATGTTTCCCGCGCGACCTACGACGCGCTTGGGCAAAAGCTGACTGCCACCGACGCGCTAGGCAATACCACGACGTCCGCCTATGACGCCGTCGGCAGGCTGCTGACGGAAACCGGCCCTGCGGTAAACGTGTGGCGGTTCGATGACGCCGGCAATCCGGTTACCAACGAAACCAAGCAGATCGTCACCGCGAATACCTACGACGCCGCCGGCAATGTACTGACGCGCACCGATAATGCCACCGCAGCCAATGCCAACGACCGCCACGTGACCCAGTACGTCTACGACGCGCTCGGCCGGCAAATCACCACGATCTTTCCGAATGCATGGGAGGTCAATGCGGCTGGCGTCCTGCAGGCAATCGCTGGCGCATCGCCCCAGGTCGAGACCGTCTACAACACGCTCGGCCAGGCCGTCGTACAGAAAGACGTATTGGGCCAATACTCCTACCGCGCTTTTGATGCGGCCGGCAGGCTGGCTTATGAAGTCGACGCCAATGCTTGCGTCACTGCCTACACCTACAACGCGCTTGGTCAGCAGACTGGTCTGACCCGCTATGCCAACCCGCTGAACACCGCTGGCTTTGCTGGCTGGATCGCCGGCAAGGCAATGCGCAAGGACCAGGTCGCGTCGGGGATAACGGCCGGCAACGATCGCAGCATCACCAGTGTCTACGACAACCTGGGCAACAACACCTCGGTGGTGATGAATCCGGTCATCTACTACAAGAACGACGGAACGTCGGCCACTGGCGCGCCAACAACCAACTTTACCTATGACCTGTTTGGCCGCCTGGTGAAGGATTCGGTTCTGCTCGAAGGCACTACGTGGGCGGACACGTTCCACTATTACGACAGCCTCGGCCGCGAATCCATGACGGTCGACCCCGAGGGCTACGTCACTGCCACGGTTTATGACGGTCTCGGGCAGGTCATCCAGTCCACGCAGTACGCCCGCGCGCTGAACAGCGCAGGGCTGACCACGACCGCCATGCCCGGCGTGCCAGCCGAGGGAGACGCTTCGACCGGGTACGACAGGATCACGCGCTACCAGTACGATGCCGCCGGCCGCAAGATCAGCGAGACAATCGTCAGTCACTACCAGTTGGCGGGCGGCGCGGCGGCCGTGCGCGACGTCGTCACCCGGCTCGGTTATGACGCCGAGGGCCACACCACGCGGCTCGGCGTCGACGGCATCGACACGCTGACCAGCTACGATGCCCTCGGCCATGTGGTTTCGATCCAGGAAGCCGAGCGTGACGTCTTGCGCAGCGATGCCGAGGCACGCATTGCCGCCTCGTCGACCTTGAACTTGGCGGGTGTCACCCTGTACGAGCGCGCGTCGCCCTATACCACGCTGAACTACGATGCCTTCGGCAACCAGATCAGGGTCACCCGTTACGCGAACGGCATGCGCAATGGCACGGTCACCGCGGACGCCGCGCGCGACCAGGTCACCACCACCCGCTTCGACCGCCAGGGCCGCGCGGTTATCGAGACCGATGCCGAAGGCAACAAGAGCTACAAGAAGTACGATGCCGCCGACAACCTGATCGAAACCTGGTCGCGCCTGGACAACAATGACGGCCGCTACGCGATCGTCAGGACCACTGCCAGCTACGACAACCTGGGTCGGCAGAGCGGAACCACCGTCGTCAGGGAACTGTGGCGCAGCGTTTACGGCACCACGACGGCGCAGGGGACCTATACCGATTCCATCGAGCGGGTCACTTACAACAGCTTCGGCGAACCTGTCAGCAAGGGATTTGACGGTGTTACCCAGCCATTGCTGTTCACCTACAACGCGGTCGGCCGCCTGGTCACCAGCAATGCCGAAGGTGGGGTCACCCGTAATTTTGGCTACAACCTGGCCGGCGCGCAGGTCTATGAGGCGCACCAGACCCTGATCACCGCAGGCGTGTTCACCGCCACCACGCTGCGGCAAGCCGACAAGATCGGTCGCTTCACCCGCGCCACGCTGCCGGCGTATTCCGCCACGACGTCGCAAACTCCCGTGGTGTGCCAGCGCTTCGACCGATGGGGAAACGTCCTCGAACAGGTCGATGCGCGCGGCTATGTCACGACGATGGAGTACAACAGCAGCAATCAGCTGACCCGTACGCTCCAGCCCTTGGTGCTGGTCGTCAACGCCGATGGAACGTCGACCTGGCAACGCACGGAGTACCGCACATTCCGCGATGCGCTCGGGCGAGCCATCGCCGAACAGGATGCCAACGGCAATACCGAGCGAACGCTGTTCGATGCCACCGGCCGAGCGGTGCGCAACACCGATGCCATGGCCAATTCGCGGTATACCGCTTTTGACGCGCTGGGCAATGAGCGCCTGACCCAGGACGGGCTGGGGCGTATCGCCTACCAAAAAATGAACCGTCTGGGGCAGGTCACCAGCCAGGGTGATTTCTTGCCAGACAACAGCGGCTTGACGCGATCGCAAACGCAGATCGAACGCTACACGCTCAACCAGGACGGCGACAGGCTCAGCGTCACTGATGCGTTGAACGCCACGCAGAGGTATGACTACGACAGCCGCCAGTTGCTGATCCGCAGCCAGTCAGCCATGGGCGTAATCACCGAATACGAATACGACACACTGGGCCGCAAGGTCCGCGAGATGAACGCGCTGTCCAACAACAGCTATGCGGCCTACACCACGCCCAGCTACAACGGCGGCCTCGTTCTCGAGGTCATCCAGCAGCAGGGCACGGCGCTGAACCCGCCGATAAGTCCACGCGCCTCCTTCACCGTGCCCAGCGGCGAGACCCTCGCGTGCACCGTGGATTTCCAGCGCTACCAAGGGTCCCCGGCGTACCGCTACGTCTCGGTCACCGATAGCGGATTGAGCTACGACGCGGCAACCGACAAGATTTCTGGTACGCCAACGATCACCGGTTACTACAACATGGTGGTCACGATAACCAGTGCATCGGGCAAGACGTTGACCAAGACGATTGCGTTGAGCGTGCTTACCCCGACCGACTACACGGCGGCGATGAGCGGCAAGCCCCGCGTCAGTGTAGGCCTCATGGACCAGCCGATCATCAGCGGCATCTACTGGCAATTCGATGTACCCGCCAATACCTTCTTTGATCCAACCGGGCAGCCACTGACCTACTCGGCACAGATCGGGCAGTGGGTAGAGGCCACGTATGAGTACGACGCCGAACTGCGCCGTCGATTGATTCTGGAGCCCGCCCATTGGGAGTTCCGCGCGCTCACTGCCAGCGACTGGGTCCAGTTTGACGCCGTGAACAAGCGCTTCAGCGGAACACCGAACGCTGTCGGAACCTGGCACCTGATGGTGACGGCCACCGACCCCGACGGAAATACCGCCTCCACCTCGTTGAACTTGCGCAGCACCGCCATCGGGTCCAGCACGACCGGCATCACCGACCGTGATGGCGAGATCGTCCAGCCGAACGAGCAGACGTGGAACTACGACGCATTCGGCCGCCTGATCGATCACAACGACCTCAGCGGTGTGGACTTCGACTATGTGCTCGATTCAACGACCGGGCAGAACACCTCGCAATCCAGCGGGTGGACTCAGACCTACGGCGTCCAGTACGCCTACTCGTCGTTGTGGGGCGCGGTCGGAGCCTTGTTCTCCACCCTGCCACAGCAGGTAACGACGGCGGCACGTTCGCTGAAATACTATGCCAATGGCCAGTTGCAGGAGATGGTCGAAGGCAGTGGCGCCACGGCGCGAACCTATCGTTTCCAATACGATGCTGCCGGCAACCGAACGCTGGAAGAGTCCGAAACGATGGACCCCAACGGCGCGTTGGTGAAACTGCGCACCCGCATCAGCTACGACAGCCACAACCGCATTGAAACCGTCGTCCAGGAAGACTACACGGCGACGCTGAAGACCATCCTGGATATCAGTTACAGCTACGACGCCAACGGCAACCGCCGCCGGATCCAGGCGCGCGGTGCGTTGTCATCCACCGCGACCATCACTGCGCCCAACGACGCGCCGACCGTTATCGGTGCTCCGTTGGCAAACCGTACGCTGCGCGCCGTGGTTGCCACCAGCTTCCGCATCCGCTTGAGCGATGTGTTCCACGATGCCGAGTACGACCCGCTCTCCATCACGTGGGCCGGCTTGCCGACGGGCCTCACCGCGGCCGTGGACACGGCTACCGGGGAGCTGGTGTTCACTGCCAATGGCACCGCCGCCCTCGGTACATCGACCATCACGCTTACCGCCACGTCGCTGTCGGGCACGATCGCTGCGGTGTCCACGGCCTTCACCGTGACGTTCGTGACCAACTCGGGACCGGCGTTGTTGTCGAGCGCGGTGCCCACGTTCAACGCCAAGCTCAACACCAGTTTCAGCGTCCAGCTGGCAGCCGCCACGTATTTCTCCGACATCGATGTTGGCGACAGCTTGGACCTGAGCGTCATCGCCAAGCCAACTTGGCTTCAAGTCGACAGCACCAGCCCTGGAGCCCTGCGCTTCATCGGCACCCCGACGGTGGCTGGCTCGTATACGTTGACCATTCGCGCCACCGACGCGGCCGGCGCCTATGTGGACAAGTCCGTCACCGTCGTGGCCGCAGCCAATTTCGCCCCGACCGCCATCGGGCAGGCGGGCACGACGTTCGTCATCGGCCGTATCAACAGCTGGGACAGTTTGTTGTCGAACGTATTCGTCGACAGCGACGGAAACCTGGCAGGTGTGAACGCAACGCTGGCCGACGGCAGCCCCTTGCCCTCATGGATGAGCCTTGAGACCGTCAATTTTGCAGACGGTCCCCATCTGCTGTTGGCAGGCCAGCCGCCCACCGGGCTCGGCGACAACACGGTCTACAACATCAAGCTCACCGCTATCGATGCATTGGGCTCGAGCAGCAGCACGACCTTCACGGTCACCGCCAAGTTGAATCGTGCGCCGACGATGATTGGCACGATCGCCACCCAGTCGTTGCGCGTCAACCAGCTCACCAGCTATAGCCAGGGATTCTCCGCTGCTGCGTTGTTCAGCGATGCCGACGGCGATTCCATCGACTATTCCCTGGTGTTCGCGGCCAATGATCCGACCTCGGCATGGCTAAGCCTGAGCTTCGATCGCAGCACCGGAATTCTGACCCTCGCCGGGACGCCCTGGGACAACACGCAGGCCGGCACACACGTCGTGCAGCTGGCGGCCCGCGATGCCGACGGCGCCACCTCCTTGCTCAACATCACCTACCAGATCGCGGGAAACAACGCGCCTGTCTATGCAGGTGGACTGGCCGACAAAGTCCTGATCGCCGGCCATACCGTCAGCTTCGGCATACCCGCGACCGCGTTTACCGACGCAGATGGCGACGCGCTGACCTACACGGCGTTCCAATTGGTCACCCAGCCCGGGCACTACGACGCGGAAGGGTACTGGGAACCCGCGTATGAATACGAAGCCCCGCTGACGGGCTGGCTGACGTTCAACGGCACGACCTTCAATGGCGTGGTGCCAAGCTCGTCGTATCCGATGAGCATCGCGGTACGTGCTACCGATGTGCTAAATCGCACCGCCGAAACCAGCTTCACGGTGTCGGTGACATCGTCTGCCGGCAACACCGCGCCGGTGTACACCACGGCAAGCCTGGTCAACAGGTCGGCCACCGCTGGACAGCCGGTGGACTTCCTGTTGCCAGCAAACAGTTTCAGTGATGCGAATGGCGACGCGCTCAGCTACAGCCTGCTGGTACTGGTGGGAGCCAACTGGGTTGCCGGATCGACAATCGGCCTGGCCATAAACGCCAGCACGGGCCAGATCACCGGCACCCTCACGAATGCAACCCAGGCTAGTTACTCGATCAAGGTAACTGCAAGCGATGGTATTGCCGCAGCAAGCGGCACCTTCACGCTGGCCGTCGCCAACGGAGCGCCGACGGTTCCCAATCCAGCACCGGACCAATGGATTACCACAGGTGCTGCCTTCACCTACGCGGTGCCTGCATTCAGCGATCCCAATGGTGACACTCTGACCTATAGCGCCACGGGTCTGCCCGCCAACGTTACCTTCAACACGACGTCGCGACAGTTCGGAGGGGTGCCTGCGGCGGGCACTTACACGATTACGATCAGCGCGACCGATGGCAAGGGTGGCAGCGTCAGTGATTCGTTCGTCCTCAATGTCGGTGCAGCCCAGCCAAACGTTGCGCCCACCGTCAACCAGGCGATGCTGGATGGACTCGCCACGTACAGCTTTGCCGGTGACTTCGTGTCGATCGATGTCGCGCCGGCGTTCTCGGATGCGAACGGCGATGCCTTGACCTACTCAATCCTTTCTGGTCGGCCGCTCTGGCTGACGATCAACGCGAGCACGGGCCTGCTGACAGGGACAGCCAGCATCATCACCAAAGACTTTTCGATCCTGCTTTCAGTGAGCGATGGGCACGGTGGCAGCGTCACCGGCACTTTGTTCGTGTCCAACGATGGCGGTGGAACCCGGTTCCCGACGCAAACGTTCCTGGCGGACGATGGCACCGCCATGGCGCAGATGATCTACAACGATCCGGAGGATCCGCCGGGCGGTGGAACCGGAGGCGGCAGTTCGTTTTCGTCCGCCGGACAGGACGTCTGGTACAGCTACGATGCGGAAAACCGCGTCGTCGTCGCCAACGGCATGATGAGTGCCGGACAAATCCTGCTGTCGACCAACGCGATCAGCGCTGCGTATACCTACGATGCCAACGGCGACCAGATAAGCCGGACGATGTACCTGAACAGCGTCGTGCAGGTCGAGCGCCGGACCTACAATCTGCGTGGCCAGGAAGTTTATGCATTCCAGCCAGTCACCGTCGGGGCCCCGGCGAGCAGCAACCTGTTGCACGCCAACACCTACGATGCGACGGGCCGCCTCGTTAAGCAGGTCGATTACTATGGCTCTGGCACGACGCGCGCGGCCTCGGGTGGCGGGTCCATGTCGATCCAGGGCTGGATCAAGCACGCCGAGAACTACATCTACGATCTCGATGGCCGTGTCACGTCCCAGTCCACCTGGGGACGCGTGCTGGGCTGGACCGCGACGACCGGTCACACGATCAGCGATGAGTCTGACCAGGCCGACCTGACCAACCTGTCGACGGTGTCGACGTACTACGACAGCCTGTCGCGCTCGTCGGGTTACGCGTGGAAATACCTGCGCCACGACGAGGGCTATCTGGGCGCAGCCACCGACGCGATCGGCTACACCCATACCTACGCCATCACCTATGAGGCGCGCGACAGCTACCTGGAAAAATCGATCTACGGCAAGAGCACGAACACCACGTTCAAGGCGAGCATCAGTACCATGCAGTACGACGCCTGGGGCCGCCTGATCGGGGTGCGCGAAAACACGCCGCACCAGAGTATCGACGACCAGCTGCGCTATTTTGCCTATGACGCCGAGGGAGCGATCCTGCGGCGTCGTGAAGGCACGTACACCAATAGCGCCTTCACTCAGACCACGGCCCAGTCCGGCAAGGATTCGGTGTTCGCCTACGCCAGTGGCAACCAGCTGGCAGAACAAACGCGCGACGGCACGCGCCTGGACGTGTATGGGCAATACGGACTTGCCGAGGCCAGCAAGCCCGAATTGTCGAAGGACCAGAAGAAGGCGGCAGCGAAGTCTGCAAGCAAGGGCAATCACCTTGGTGCCTACGACAGCATTGCCGCGCGCTACACCGCGTTTGATGCCGGCGGGATCGGCGCCCGGCGTGTCACCGTGCAATCGGGCGACACGCTGCAGTCCCTTGCACAACGTGTCTACGGCAATTCATCGCTGTGGTACGTGCTGGGCAGCGCCAATGCGATCTCCAGCTCAACGGACCTGATCGCCGGCACGCAGCTGCGCGTGCCGGATGTCGGCACCAGCAAGAACGACTCCACCACGTTCAAGCCCTACAACCCCAGCGCAATCATCGGCAACACCAGCCCGAACCTGCCCTACATTCCGCCGCCGCCGAAGCTGAGTTGCGGCCAGACCGTGGCGATGATTCTCGCGACGGTGGTAAGGGTGGTGGCGCAGTGGGTCGGTCACATCCTCATGGCCACTGGCACGTTCGCCTGGCTCGCGCCCATTGTCGGCGCTGTTGGCGAATTCGCGGCACAGTCCATCGAAAAGAATGCAGGGCTGCGAGAAGAATACAATTGGGGTGCCGTTGCGGTAGCAGCAGTGAGCGCAATGATTGTCGGCTCGGAGGAGACCACCATTCCGAAAGAGATCGGAAAGGCAATGTTGACGGCAGCGAGCAGCTACGTTGGCAGCTACCTCGTCAATCGCGCCATCGGCAAGGAGGACCACTTCAGTCTTCGATCCCTCGTGGGCCAGGTTGCAGTGGCCGGTGTAACCGCAGGGCTGTCGCAGACAAAACTACTCAAGTCGTCTGGCGGTTCGATGGTGAGCAGCGCAAACGGGCAAACCCAACTCAACTGGTCTGCCATTGCGTCAAGCGCCGTGACGAACAGCATGAAAAACGTGGTGACGAACGCTGTTGACGGGCTGGTGTATTCGGCCGTCACGGGGGAGAAATACAAATTTGATTTACGCTCATCGCTAGCGAACGCGCTCGCCAGCGGGATTGGTGAAACGGTTGGTGCCGTGCTCGCACAGAAGCAGAGGGTTCAGCCGTGGTTTGCTGACGAGATTGCTCAACATGATGCGCGCGTTGCTGCGCGCAAGGCGTCTCAAAACTCAGGTTCTGTCTTACAGAGCAGTACACTGTCCGTTACTGGGGCCGTAACTGACAATAGTGCAGAACCGGCAGGCCATTTCCCAAATCTAGCCGAACTTATGGCTGGTGCCACCGCGGACATCGGTCATCTTAGCTTGGCCTCCGATGGCGATGAAAATATGCCGATGTACGACTTCATGGATCCAAAATTGCAGCGCGAGATGGCAAAGCGCGCCGATTTCTATGGTTCACGGAAATCAGATACCCAGATCTACAACGACATCGTCCAAGAGCGAGATCAAGCCATCAAGACAAGGCGAGATGACATCGCTACGGCCATGGGCTACCGAGCGAATGACGGAGTCATTCCGGACGCGCTCACGAAAAAGATGCTTGCTTATGCCAGCAGCGACGGTTACGGAGTCGGTAGCGATCCAGACGCATTGATCTATTGCAGCGCCAACGGCACAGAGCTGAGTCAACGATTGGTGACGGCAATGACGTTGATGCATCACGATCCGGACGTGGCTTCTGACTATGCAGCAGGCGTCTTGACGAGGGGGATGAAAGACGCGCCAGGTGAAATGCGAATTCAGTCCCTTCAAGCGTTGTTAGGCATCCAACCAACAGGAAACTTGGGCCCACTAACTAGAGGAGCACTAACCGGGCTATTCGGTGGATACGCAGCCGGAGGCACGCAATCCACCGGGAGCGTGCTCGAGTTAGGGAAAAATCAGGCCTATGCGGACGATATCCGGTTCGCGTCCGATCGTACTGGCATTGATCAGCGCGTCTTGGCATCGGTAATCAATGCAGAGGCGGCGAAGGAGGGCGGCGTTTGGCAGGCAAATTCATATAACAAGGCATCAAGAGCAGGCGGACTGACTCAGTTTATTCCGGGGACATGGAAGGATGAGGCGATGCGCAGT
>JAYSXN010000309.1:0-3828 GCA_043717405.1 Gammaproteobacteria bacterium | reverse complement strand
CGGGCTTGTGCGAACCGTCGCGGGCCACGCCCATGTCGCCGATGCGCACGCCGCGCACGGCGCCGGCGTCATCGAACAAGACTTCGGCGGCGGCAAAGCCGGGATAGATTTCAACGCCCAGGGCTTCGGCTTGCGTCGCCAGCCACGCGCACATCGCGCCGAGCGACACGATGACGTTGCCGTGATTGTTCATCTGCGGCGGCAGAATCGGCAGCTTGAAGCCGCCGGTCTTGCTGAGGATCCAGAATTCGTCGCTGGTTGCGGGCACGCAGATTGGCGGCGGGTTTTCGCGCCAGTTGGGCAGGAGTGCATCCAGCGGATCGGTCTCGATCACCGCGCCGGACAGGATGTGCGCGCCAATGGTCGAGGACTTTTCGATGACGCATACGCTCAGCTCAGGCTTCAGCTGCTTGAGGCGTATCGCCAACGAAAGGCTGGCCGGACCGGCGCCGACCGCGACGACGTCGTAGTCCATGACATCACGTTCAGTCATTGCCTTTGCTTCCTCAACGGCGATTGCCGCTGGCGAGAGTCCAGTCGATCACCTGGTCGGAAACTTTCTGCAGCGCCGAGGAAAACGCATCCACCACGGCGGGCATCGCTTCGGCGGACGCCGGCTCGCTGTCGCGGAAGCTGCGTGCGGCAACCACCGCACCATCCCTGGTGCGGATCAACTTTGCGTAGATTTCAACTACCGCCTGCGGCTGGCCCGCGCTGGCGTAGATGGACTCGAAAGCGCGCACATCGGTCACCAGTTGGTAGTCGCCATGCACGCCGCCGCCGGGACGGGTTACCGACAGGATTTTCCGGGAGTCCTCGAAGCTGCGCAGCAGCCAGTTCTGCACCAGGTCGGGCGCCGGGTCGGTCCAGGCGGCGTCCTTGTACACCTGGATGGCGCCGGGTGCGGGCCGCACCGCGATGGTGTCGGCATCGAGCATGCGGCTGGCGGTCGGGCGCACCACCAGCAGCGACCAGTTTGCCGCCATCGCGGTCCCGGCATCGGCCGTGGCGGCCTTGCGCGAGGGCTCATAGATGGTGGTGGGTGCGCGCTTCGGAAGGACGCTGCACGCGCCCAGCAGGATAACCAGCACTGTCATCAGCGGAAGTTTCATTTGGGCTTGAATTCCTCGGGACGATTGCGGCCAGTGATGTAGCCGCCGGGATTGCGGTTCAGGCCGGCCACGACCTTGTGCAGGTCACGTACCAGCGCGCGCACTTCGGCAAGCGTCGGCCCCACCTGTGACAGGCCGTCCTGCGTAAAGCCGGCGATTGCCTGGCGGTTGTCGGCGATCAGTGAGTTGGCGTTGTTGCCGACGGCATCGAACTGCGCAAGCGTGTGGTCGAGGCGCTTCATGATGCCGGGCAGCTGCTTCATGCCATCGTCGACATGATCAAGCGTGCCGTGTGCCTTCGCCAAGGTTGCATCCAGTTGCACGCTGACGCTGCGCAATTGCTTGAGCAGCGCGGCAACACCTTCCTTCTTGTCGGACAGGCTGGCGGTGAGGCTGTCGAGGTTGGCCAGCATGCTGGTGATCTTGGCCACGTTCTCGTCGCTGAGGATGGTGCGCACGCGCTCGACGATGTCGTTGGCGGCCTCCGCGATGTTCTGCAACGCCGAAGGCTGCGTTGCGATAATGGGGATTGGATGTTCGGCGGTCGGCAGCAGGCGCGGGCTTTCCGGCAAGCCGCCGGTCAGCTGAATCTGCGCCACGCCGGTCAGGCCGATAAAGGCAAGCTTGGCCTTGGTGTCGATTTTCACCGGCGTGGCCGCCTGCAGGCGGATCAGCGCGATGACCTTGCGCGGATCCTGCGGGTCCAGCGAAAGCTTGCGGACCTCGCCAACGTTGATGCCGTTGTACTGGACGATGCCGCCGGTACCCAGGCCGGTGACGGCTTCCTTGAACACCACCTCGTAGTCGTCCCAGTTGCGGTTGGAGGTGTAGTTGGCAGCCCACAGCGCAAACGCCACTGCCAGCAGCGTCACGATGATCGTGAACAAACCGATCAGGACATGATTGGCCCGCGTTTCCATCTATCGCTTCTCCTGTGCCGACTGCGCCGCACGACCGCGCGGCCCATGAAAATATTCCTGCACCCACGGATGGTCGAATTTTTCGACTTCAGCCAGTGGCGCATTGATGACGACGTGCCCGTCGGCGATGACCGCGACGCGGTTGCAGATGGTGTACAGCGTATCCAGATCATGGGTGATCAGGAATACGGTCAGGCCCAGCGCGCGTTGCAGCGACAGGATGAGCTTGTCGAAGGCGGCGGCGCTGATCGGGTCCAGGCCGGCGGTTGGTTCGTCCAGGAACAGCAGCGCCGGATCCAGTGCCAGCGCACGCGCCAGTGCCGCGCGCTTGCGCATGCCGCCGGACAGCTGGGAGGGAAACTTGTCCGCGGCATTGTCGGGCAGGCCGGACAGGCGGATCTTGAGGATGGCCAAGTCGTGGATAAGGTCGGCCGGCAATTCCTTGTAGTGCTCCTTCAGCGGCACCTCGACGTTCTCGGCCACGGTCAACGATGAAAACAGCGCGCCGTTCTGGTAGAGCACGCCGCTGTTGCGCTCGATCTTCAGGCGCTCGTTCACATCTTCGGACAGGGCGTTGACGCCAAGCACCTCGATCTCGCCGGCCTGCGGTTTGCGCAAGCCGAGGATGGCCCGCATCAGCACCGACTTGCCGGTGCCCGACCCGCCGACCACGCCGATGATCTCGCCGGTGCGCACTTCCAGGTCCAGGTCCTTGTGCACGACCTGGTCGCCGAAACTGTTGGCCAGGCCATGCACGCGCACCGCCAGTACCGCATCTGCGCCGGGCGCCTCGGTAGGCGCCATCGTCGTGGAAGACAATGCCAGCGGCGACTCGTGAGCGCCGGCATCGATGGATTCCTGCGCAGCCGGGCTCACAAGTCCATCTCCATGAAGAACAAGGCCGCGGCGGCGTCGAGCAGGATGACCATCGAAATGGTCTGCACGACGCTGGAGGTGGTGCGTTCGCCCACCGATTCAGCGGTGCCCTTGGTCTGGAACCCTTCCAGGCAGCCGATCAGGCCGATGACGATGGCGAAGATTGGCGCCTTGGACAGCCCGACCCAGAAATGCCGTGCCTCGATGTTTTCATGCAGGCGGCTCAGGAACAGGTCGGGCGACATGTCCAGGTTGACCACGCAAACGGCGAGTCCGCCAAGCAGGCCGGCCATCATCGCCAGGAAGGTCAGCAGCGGCAGCATCGTCACTAGCGCGAACATGCGCGGCAGCACCAGCAACTCGACCGGGTCCAGGCCCAGCGTGCGGATCGCGTCGATTTCCTCACCACTCTGCATCGCACCGATCTGCGCGGTAAACGCGCTCGCCGTGCGCCCGGCCAGCAGGATGGCGGTGAGCAACACGCCGAACTCGCGCAGGAACGCGATGCCCACCAGCTCGACGACGAAGATCTCAGCGCCGAACTCGCGCAGCACCGTGGCCCCCAGGAAGGCGATCACCGAGCCGACCATGAAACTGAGCAGCAGCACCAGCGGCACCGCGTCGAGGCCGACCTGTTCCATGTGGTACACCGTGGACGTCCAGCGGATGCGCGAAGGGTTCAGCAGCGTGCGCACGGCGGTCTGCAGGGTCAGCCCCCCAAATCCAATCAGCGCCAGGACCTCACGGCCATAGTCCTCCATGGAGTAACCCAGGCGTGCAAGCATCTGGGTGAAGCCGAGGTCCTTGCGCTTGACCCGCGGTGGCGTTTCGCAGATTTCGCGCACCGCCTCCACCATCGTCCGGTATTTTTCCTGCACCTCGACGGTGGCCAGGCCGAGCCCCACGCGAACCGCATAGCG
>JAYSXN010000308.1:0-3836 GCA_043717405.1 Gammaproteobacteria bacterium | reverse complement strand
CGTCGTAGATGATCAGCGCGTCTTCGCCGCGGTCGCGGAAGTACTCGCCCATGGTGCAGCCGGAGTAGGCGCTGATGTACTGCATCGCAGCCGACTCCGAAGCGCTCGCCGCCACGATGATCGTGTGCGCCATCGCATCGTTGTCCTGCAGCTTGCGCACGACGTTGGCGATGGTCGAGGCCTTCTGGCCGATCGCGACGTACACGCACTTAATGCCGCTGCCCTTCTGGTTGATGATGGTGTCGATCGCCATCGCCGACTTTCCGGTCTGGCGGTCACCAATGATCAATTCGCGCTGGCCACGGCCAACCGGGATCATGGCATCGACCGACTTGTAGCCGGTCTGCACTGGCTGCGACACCGACTTGCGCCAGATCACGCCCGGCGCCACTTTTTCAACGGGCGCGGTCAGCACGGCGTTGATCGGGCCCTTGCCGTCGATCGGCTCGCCGAGCGCGTTGACGACGCGGCCGAGCAACTCGGGGCCGACCGGCACTTCCAGGATGCGTGCTGTGGTCTTGGCCACGTCGCCTTCGCGCAACTGCTGGTAGTCGCCGAGCACCACGGCGCCGACCGAGTCGCGCTCCAGGTTCAGCGCCAGCGCGAAGGTGTTGTTCGGCAGTTCGATCATCTCGCCCTGCATCGCGTCGGCCAGGCCGTGGATGCGCACGATGCCGTCCGACACCGAGGTGACGGTGCCTTCGTTGCGTGCTTCGGCGGTCAGCTTGACCTTTTCGATGCGGCTCCGGATGAGCTCGCTGATTTCCGACGGATTGAGCGTCTGCATGGCGTTGTCCTGAAAGTCGTCCGGCTTCACGCCGGCGCTTGGTTCAAAGAAGAAAACTTATCGAATCAGTTGGCCAGCGCCGCGCCGAGGCGGGCCAGCTTGGTGCGTAGCGAGCCATCGATGACCACGTCGCCGGCGTCGATGATGGCGCCGCCGATCAGACTCGCGTCTACGGCCGTGCTGACTTCGACATCGCGGCCGAAGCGTTTGCACAGCGCGGCGCGGATTGTCGCCAGCTCGGCAACTTCCAGCGGGTTTGCCGAAGTGACAATCGCCTTGACCACGTGCTCGTCTTCGGCACGCAGCCCGTCGAACAAGGATGCGATCTCCGGCAGCTGCTCGAGCCGGCGATTTTCCGCGAGCACCGACAGGAACTGCAGGAACAGCGGATCCACTTCACCCGGCGGCACCAGCACGGCCACCAGCGATTGCGCATCGAGGCTGGGATTGCCCAGCACCGATTGCACCGACGGCTCGGCCACCGCGCGGGCGGCGAAGCCCAGCAGGTTGGACCACTGTTGCAGGCGACCTTGCTCGCGAGCCATGGAAAACACGGCGCGGGCGTAGGGACGGGCGATGGTTGGCGTCTGGCTCATGGGTAAGTGGCAGCTCAGATTTCAGCGACGAGTTCGTCCAGCAGCGCCCGGTGGGCGTTGCTATCGATCTCGCGCAGGATGAGCCGCTCGGCGCCGGCCACCACCAGGGCGGAGACCTGCTTACGCAAGTCTTCGCGGGCACGGGTGGTTGCCAGTGCAATCTCGGCCATGGCCGCCGCCTTCTGACGGTTGCCTTCCTCGATCGCTTCTTCACGCGCCTGGTCGATAATCTGCGCACGACGCGTCTCGGCCTGGGTGATGATCTCGGAAGCCTTGCCGCGCGCCTCGCGCAGCACTTCGTTGACCTTCTCCTCGGCCTGGGCAAGATCCTTCTTGCTGCGGTCGGCGGCCGCGAGGCCTTCAGCGATCTTCTGCTGACGCTCCTCGATGGCCTGCATCAGCGGGGGCCAGATGAACTTCATCGTCACCCAGATCAGGATGCCGAAGACGATCATCTGGGCGAACAGAGTGGCGTTGATGCTCACGGGCTAACCCTTCTAGATGACGGTGACAACGTTGCGATTACTTTGCGAATCAATGCGCGGCGGCGGCGAGCTGCGCCATGACCTTGGCAGAGAACGGGTCGACGAAGGTCAGGTACATCGCGATGCCGACGCCGATGATCGGAATCGCGTCGATCAGGCCGACCAGCAGGAACATCTTGCCCTGCAGCAGCGGCACGAGCTCGGGCTGGCGCGAAGCACCTTCAAGGAACTTGCCACCCATGATGCCCATGCCGATTGCGGCGCCAATACCGCCGAGTCCCAGCATGAGGCCGGCGGCGACGGCGGTGTAGCCTTCTACAGTTGCGAGTGCGGTGAGATCCATGGTCGAGGTCCTTCGTAGCTTGGTGGATGAGAAGAGCGAAAACGTGTCAGTGGTGATCAGCGGCCATGGCCATGTACACGACGGTCAGCGTCATGAAGATGTAGGCCTGCAGCGAGATGATCAGGATGTGGAAGAGGGTCCAGAGCGTGGCGAGCCCAACCTGCGTAATGAAACCGATGTTGCTGCCGAGGCTGTGCAGCGAATACTGCAAGGTGAACGATGCGAGCAGGATAAAGATCATCTCGCCGGCATACATGTTGCCGAACAGTCGCAGGCCCAGGCTGATCGGCTTGGCCAGTTCTTCGACGGTCTTGAGCAGGAAATTCACCGGCATGAGCCACTTGCCGAAGGGGTGGAACAGGAATTCGCTGGCAACGCCGCTGAAACCCTTCGCTACGAAGCTGTAGCCGAAGGCAATCAGGAATACCGTCAGCGACAAACCGATGGCGATGTTGGGATCCGTCGACGGCACCGTGCGCAGGTGCTCGACGCCCAGGCCGTGCGCGACCGCAGGCAACAAATCCACCGGCAGCATGTCCATGAAGTTCATGAAGAACACCCAGAAGCCGACGGCGAGAGCCATCGGCGCCACGAACTTGGCGCCGTGGTGGTAGGCGTCCTTGACCTGCAGGTCGACGAAGTTGACGCAGAGCTCGATGAAGCCCTGCCACTTGCCCGGGACGCCGCTGGTCGCCTTGCGTGCCGCGACGCTGAACATGATCACGAAGATCAGCGCGAGCGCGACGGAGAACAGCATCGAGTCGAGGTTCAGCACCCAGAAGCCGGTCGCTGCCTGGTCGATGTGACCGGTGTGCAGGTCCAGCTTGAGGTTGGTCAAGTGGTGTTCGATGTAACCGCTGCTGCCTTCGCTCGGTGCCATGTCTACTCAACCGCTCCACGTTGTCTAATCGGATCGTGCCAGCGCGAGCACCAGCCAGTTCATGGCCAGGCATGCAACGCAGGTCAGCATAAGTGCCGCGAAATGTTTGCCGAACACCAGCGCCCCGATGAAAAAAAGGAGCGCCGTCAACAACAGCTTGCCCAGTTCTGCCCGGTAGAAATTCCCGAGGACCTGCTTTGCTTCCGCTTCCCCCCGACGCATTCCGGTTCGCACCGAGAAATACGTGGCTGGAATGAAGGCCACCATCCCGCCGAACAGCGAAGCCACAGCTGACGGTTTGCCGCCCAGCCACCACGCCACCATGACGGCGACTGCGGTGGTCACCGCCTGAGCCCACCCCAGCATCCAGGCCGGAGATGCGCCACGGAAGTCCATCGAACCCCCTACATTCATTGCCGATGACCGCGAACGGATGTGCGACGAATCAAGGGATTCAAGCGATGCAATCAAGCCAGGAACAACCGCTACGAAACCGTCCCGCCAAGCCGCGGAAGTATAGCAGCCGGCGCGTGGCCGGGACAACCGCGCAGCCGTGTTTTTCAGGCTGTTCCTCGACCATTTCACAGCGCCGGCTTGGCTGCGCACAAAAACAAAACCCCCAGCACGAGGCTGGGGGTTCTGAGGGTAAAGCCCTGGCGATGACCTACTCTTGCATGGCTTGAGCCACACTACCATCGGCGCGGTTGCGTTTCACTTCCGAGTTCGGGAAGGGATCGGGTGGTTC
>JAYSXN010000307.1:0-3847 GCA_043717405.1 Gammaproteobacteria bacterium | reverse complement strand
TGCGGCCGCGCGCGCCTTGGATTTCGCCGAGTGCGACCAATTCGGCTCGCCGTTGCGGATCGAGCAGCTGCGGCTGCCGGGTTCGCACCACGTACGACGTCGGCCCGCGCCAGATTGGATAACGCTGGTCGGCCACCCAGGCTTCTTCATCGACATCGATGAAGTACGGCAGGGTGAATTCCTGTTCTTCCTCGTGGTGCAGCATGATGAAGAAGTTGCGCGCGTAAAGCAGCTGCGCGGTTACGTCATGCACGGTGCGATAGATTTGTTCCAGCGGCGCGTCGGTGGCGGACAGCGCGGCGATCTCATACAGGCCGCGCTGCAATTCCTCGGCCTTGCGCCGCTCGGCAACTTCGGCTTCGAGCTGGTGAGTGCGCTCGGCGATGGCCAGCTCGAGGCGCTGCGTGGAGGTCAGCTTTTCCAGAGCCGTGGAAATGTGGTCGGCGATCTGCCCGAACAACGCCGCATCTTCATCGGAATACGTACGGTCTTCGTGATAGCTCTGGATCACCAGCGCGCCGAGCACTTGTCCATCACTCAATCGCAACGGCATGCCCATCCAGTGCGCTGCATCGGTACCGGTACTCCATGCCGCCGAGCCCCACTGCTGTTGCTCGAACTGCGCGGAAGTGACGTTGAGCGATTCCCCCTTCAGGATCACCCACGCCGTTGGCGACTCGTTGGCATCGTGCAGCGGATAGCGACAGTCGGGATCCTCGGGTGCATCCACCTCGTCAACGTAGTACGCGAAGCGCAAGCTGCTATCGGCCGGATCGAACAGGGCCACCAGGAAGTTTTCGGCATACATGATGTGGCCGACGGCTTCGTGCGTGGCGGCGAGGAACTGATCGAGGTCGCGTGCGGTGCAGGAGAGACGGCCGACGTGCAGGAGCATGGCCTGGACGGCTTCGAGGCGGGTGACGCGGGCCTGGAGATTGAGCTCGGTGTCAGCGGTGGTCATACAAGGACCCGGGGCGACTGTTTGTTCACTGTACGCTTGCCGGGCCGTACGCTGCTCCCGGCCGTCTTGACCCCCAGCCTTGGTCAAGCGCCTGTCTTGACAGGTCTAGAACGGTTGCTAGCGGCTATCTCGCTGACCTCACCGCGCACCCCTGTCTTTGTTCAATGGCTGGCAGGCACGGCCAACGGTGGCACCGGCGCCACTGCGGCGGCGGCTGTGGCCGCTGCGGCGTGGACGAAGTCTCCGCTCGCGGGATGCTCTGCCTGGTAGCGGCCAATCTTCGCCTGATGTGTCCACTCCGGATGGATCGACATTGCCGGCTTGAAAAGGGGATCGTCGAGGTGGTCTTCGGCGATGATGTAATAGCCAGTGGTCTCGTTGACCGCTAACGCCGCAAGCTCCACGTTGGAGGTGTCCACGCCAAGCCCGCTGAACAGCGCGCTGTCACGCGTCCACTTGTTTGCCCACGACAGATAGGCCGTGGACGGGAAAGGCAGACTCAACAGGCAGCCCGTTTTCTTCAGGACGGTGCCGTGCGCCAGGAACGAGCCCAAGTACAGCGTTTTGCCGCGCTTGACCTCGAAGGGCACTGAGAAATCCTCCAGATTGCCGTTGCGCATCGTACGTTCGTTTGGATATTGCATGTGTTCGCCACATGCCAATCCAATGAAGTATTCATTCACCACTCGAACGAGCTCGTATCGCCCCTCTGGCAGCGATAGCGTGAAAGCACCGTAGCGAAACTTCCCATCTACCAGCACATCGCTACCACCCCGGGAGCTCTTGAGCGTCCTGCGCAGCACGCTGTAGTAGCCCACGTCGAGCGACCCCTGCCTGCGAAAAACCAGCGTGGAGCGATCCACCCGGGGCGTATAGTCATAGCGCAGACCAAGAGTGCCGATGACCGTGCCGAGCATCTCCTGAGGTGCATCCCTCACATCCGCCGGCACCGTGGTGGCTGGTTCCCGGTTGCCGGCCGCAAGTGCCTGCGTGATGGAGAAGAATAAGAGCAATAGCGGCATGAGCAGACGGTTCATGGAATTCGACCTGGCAAGTCTGGTGATGGGTGCAGGAAGCCGATGACTTCCGCAAGCTGATTGCAGAGTATCGTGAAACGAGCGCGGAGCGGCGAACGATCGCAGCCAAGATCGTTGTTACCCAGGTTTTCGTAACTCATCGGGGCCTGTCCGGCGCAGACATGACGACTAATCAATTCCTTCGGCGCTGGAAGAGTTTAGCAGTGGGTGGCGCGGCCACGTTCCAGGCGCAGTGTTGGAACCAAACCATGCTGTCGGCTGTCCAGTAGACGGCTTGGATGATTCACGCGTCACGCTTTAGACATCTCATCAAATAAAAAGGGAAGCATGAAAAAGCCACTGGTCTGCATAGCCCTGGCTATCGCGGTGCCCGCCTACGCCGCCGCCGACGCGCCGACACCCGCGCCAGCGTTGCGCACTTTGGACACTGTTGTCGTGTCAGGCATCCGCCCTGGACCTGGCCTTTGGAAAGTGTCGCGTGGAGAGCATGTGCTGTGGATCCTCGGCACGGTGTCGCCGGTGCCGCGGGGGATGGAATGGTATTCGCCACGTACTGAGGCGGTGCTGCGGCAGACGCAGGAAATCATCGGCACGCCTACCGCCGGCGTGCAGGTGGGCTGGGGTAGCGCATTCAAGATGATGTTCGCAGTGCCGGCGATCCTGCGCGCGCGCGAGCTGCCTGATGGCAAGACGTTGCGTGACGTGCTGCCGGCCGACTTGCATACGCGCTGGCAGGCCTCGAGGTCGCGCTATCTGCCCAATGACGACGGTGTCGAGCAATGGCGCCCGATGTTTGCCGCCGGAAAGTTGTACGACGCAGCGCTGAATTCCATGGGTCTGCAGCAAGGTACCGGCACGGGCAAGCGCATCGACAAGCTCGCCAGTGAATACCGGATCAGGCAGACCCCGAACCTGGTGGTTTTCAAGGTCACCGATCCACGCGGACTAGCCAAGTCGTTTTCGAAGGCAGACATCGACGAAGTCGCCTGCTTTCGTGATCAGCTCGATCGACTCGACCAGGACCTGGCACTCGCCGCACGCCGCGCCAACGCCTGGGCAATCGGCAACATCGCCGAGCTGACCCAACTGGTGGGCAGCAACCACCTGAATGCCTGCAAGGTCGCGCTGGCCAAGGTGCAGGCGGTGCAGGAGATGGGACTGACTACGGCCGAGGCGCGTGCGAAAGCGCAGTGGCTTGCATCGGTGGATTCGGCGCTGGAAAAAAACAATGTCAGTTTCGCCGCGCTGCCGATGAGCGAATTGCTCGAGGCCGATGGCTTGCTGGCAAAGCTGCGCGGCAAGGGTTACGCGGTGGTGGCGCCGGAGTAGTCGTGCTCAGAAATGGCAGCGCCATGCACCATGGCGCCCCGGGCTTCGCAGCGCGCAGCCCACATGGCCGGTATCATTGCGCCCATGGACATCTTCAAAACCTTCCGCATCGAAGCCGCACACCTGCTGCCCAACGTTCCAGCCGGGCACAAATGCGCGCGCCTGCACGGCCACTCATTCGCGGTGGAGTTGATCGTGTCCGGCGAGCCCGGCCAGCACAGCGGCTGGGTGATGGACTTCGCGCAGATCAAGCAGGCATTCCAGCCGCTGTATGACCGGCTGGACCATCATTACTTGAATGACATCGAAGGCCTGCACAACCCGACCAGCGAACAACTGGCGATCTGGATCTGGGACCGCCTGAAGCCGGCGCTGCCGGAACTGTCAGCGGTGGTGGTGCACGAGACCTGCACCTCGGGTTGTCGTTACAGCGGGCCCGTGTAGGCCCGCGCGAAACGCTGCCAACTCAGGCCGGCTCTGCTGCAATAAGTCCGCCTTCGCGGTCTTCGCGCACCACCAC
>JAYSXN010000306.1:0-3851 GCA_043717405.1 Gammaproteobacteria bacterium | reverse complement strand
CCACGGTGTATCGGGCGCTGGAATTCCTGCTGGAACAAGGCTTCATCCATCGCCTGGCTTCGGTGAACTCCTACGTGGGCTGCCATCATCCGCAAGTGCAGCATTCGGTGCCGTTCCTGATCTGCGACAGTTGCCAGAACGCCATCGAGTTGGAAGATGAGCGCATCGCCGAGCTGCTGGACACCCAGGCCAAGGCGCTGGGTTTCACGCCACGGGCGCAGACCCTGGAAGTGCATGGGCAATGCGCGGCCTGCCGCTTGGCGGACGCGGCGCAGGGCTGATTCGGGGCTGAATCGGCGTGCGGGTCCGGGTTGCCGCACCGCGCGGCAATTGTTATATTATATCAGTGCATGATCACCTGAGCCCACGGACGCCACCCCCCAGTCATGGCTGGTCGCTCGCGCGCATGGTCGATTCCCTGGGCAGCGCCGGCGCCATGTTGTGCGCAGTTCACTGCGCCTTGCTGCCCTTCGCGCTCGCCCTGCTGCCGGTATTAGGCCTGGGCGTGCTCGCCTCCGCGGGCTTCGAGATCGGTTTTGTTTTGTTCGCCACTACGCTTGCAACCGCCAGCCTCTGGCATGGCTACCGCAGGCACCGTGGCTACCACGCGCTGGCGCTGGTCGTGCCCGGCCTGCTCGTGCTCTGGCTCGGCATCCTGCTGCCGCAGCTGCATGATTCAAGGATCGGGCATGCCGTGGCGATGAGCATCGGCGGCACGCTGGTCGCATTGGCCCACCTGGTCAACATGCGCCTCAGCCGCGGTCACGAGCACGGCAGGAACTGCGCGCATCCAGGCTGATCGCTTGGTGCCGGCAAGCGCCGGTGATAGGCTACGCGCCTCGTAAGCACTTCATCGAAGGATCCATCAATGGGCAAGGGCGACCGCAAGACGGCCAAGGGCAAGCGCAACATTTCCAGCTACGGCAATGCCCGCGCGACCACCGTGAAAAAGGCCGTGACCAAGGTTGCCGTGACCGCCAAGGCCAAGGCTCCGATCGTGGCCAAGAAAGCGCCGGCAAAGAAAGCCGCCGCCAGGTAAGGCCAGCCATCGTGCCGCAGGCAGGGCCCCGCATTGCGGGGCTTCATGCTTTCTGGCGGCCACCAATCGTCAGGTGGCGCAGCGGATTGCCGCCGAGCCAGTAGCTCAGTTCGCTCGGGTGCTGGATGTTCCATCGGGCAAAGTCGGCGCGCTGTCCGGGGGCAAGCGAGCCCCGATCATGCAGGCCCAGCGCGCGCGCGGCGTACAGGGTGGCGCCACGCAATGTCTCCTCCGGCGTCATCCTGAAGCTCGTGCACGCCATCGCCATGGCCATGCGCAGTGATTGCAGCGGTGAGGTGCCGGGATTGAGATCAGTGGCGACCGCCATCGCCACGCCTGCGCGGCGCAGCTCGTCCATCGGCGGCACGCGTGTTTCACGCAACACGTGGAAGGCGCCGGGCAGGAGCACGGCGACGGTACCGGCAGCCGCCATTGCCGCTACCGCTGCAGGCGAAGTGCATTCCAGGTGGTCGGCAGACAAGCCGGCAAACTCCGCGGCCAGCGCGGCGCCGCCCAGGTCGCTCAACTGGTCGGCGTGCAGCTTGACCGGCAAACCCAGGCGCCGCGCTCGTTCGAAGATGCGCCGCGTTTGCGCGGCACTAAAGCCGATGCCTTCGCAAAACGCATCCACCGCATCCACCAGTCCTTCGCCATGAAGTGTCTGCAGCCAGTCACAGGCGGCATCGATGTAGTCATCGGCGCGGCCGGTGAATTCCGGCGGCAACGCGTGCGCGGCGAGGAAGGTGGTGCGCACCGTGATGCCCAGGTGCATGCCGATGCGCCGGGCGACGCGCAGCATCTTGCGTTCATTGACCAGGTCCAGGCCGTAGCCTGATTTTATTTCCATGGTCGCCACGCCATCGGCCAGCAGCGCTTCGGCGCGTGGCAGCGATTGCGCGAACAGTTCGTCCTCGCTGGCCTGGCGTGTAAGACGTACGGTGGAAAGAATGCCGCCGCCGTCGCGCGCAATCTGCTCGTAGCTTGCGCCTTGCAAGCGCTGCTCGAACTCGCGCGCTCGATTGCCGGCGAACACCAGATGCGTGTGGCAATCGATGAGCGCCGGCGTGATCCAGTCGTTGCCAGCCGAACGCGGAGGCGGCAGATTGTCAAAGTCGGGCAGGTCGGTGCGAGCGCCCGCAAACAGGATGATGCCGTCGCGCCATGCCATCGCGCCGTCTTCAACGATGCCATAGTTGGCAGTGCCGGCCGGTATCCTCGCTAGCCGGCAATCGACCAAGACCCCGTCGCTGGCCATTTCGGTCGGTGCAATCGCTGCGCTCAACGCATCGCTCCCCGTGCCCGCAGCGACGCAGCATCGCAACCGGCGGCGCTCGCGATCTCATCACTATGCTGGCCGAGCCGGGGCGGAGCCCGCCGATAGCTGACCGGCGTTGCCGAGAAATGCATTGGGCTGCCGAGCATAGGGATTCCATCGATCTCGATGCACATGCCTCGCGCTGGCGCCCGGGCTTCATCGATGGCCTGGCGCACCGAGTTGATCGGTGCCGCCGGAACGCCGGCAGCTGCAAACAGGTGCAACCAGTGCGCAACCGGCCGCTCGGCAAACACCGGCGCCATTTCGCCGCATAGCGCAATTCGATTGACGACCCTGAGCGCATTGCTGGAGTAACGCCGATCATCGCGCCAGTGGCCGCGGTCAAGTGCCGCACAGGTCGCTGCCCACAGTTTTTCACTGGCCACCGCCAGGACGAAGTCGCCGTCGCTGGCGGTGAAGGACTGGTAAGGCACGATGCTGGCGTGGGCATTGCCATGACGCGAGGCGTCTTCGCCGGTAAACAGCACGCTGCTGCCGACGTTGGCCAGCCAGCTGAGTTGCGTGTCGATGAGCGACACATCGATGCGCTGGCCTTGCCCGGTCGCGTCGCGATGGCGCAGGGCGGCGAGTATCGCGATGGCCGCGTTTTGCCCGGTGGCAAGGTCGGCCACGGCAACGCCTACTTTTTGTGGCGCGCCCGCCGCATCGCCGGTAATGGACATCAGGCCGGCCTGGGCCTGGATGCCGAAGTCATAGCCGGGGCGGTTCGCATCCGGGCCGCTGCGGCCGTAGCCCGATATGGCGCAGTAGACCAGGCGCGGATTCAATGCCGACAATGCCTCATAGCCGATGCCGAGCGACTCGGCAGTGCCGCCGCGGAAATTCTCGATGAGCACATCGGCGCTGCGGACCAGGGCGGTGACCAGCTCTGCGGAAGCAGGGCAGCGCAGGTCGAGCGCGAGGGAACGCTTGTTCCGGTTGCAGCAGGCGAAATAAGCCGAGAGCCCATCCATGAACGGCGGCCCGAGACCACGGGTATCGTCGCCATCGAAGGGTTCTATCTTGATGACTTCCGCGCCCAGGTCGGCAAGCAGCATGCCGCACCAGGGACCGGCCAGCACGCGCGAGAATTCAAGAACCGTTACGCCGGACAGTGCTGCCATGGGTCTGGATTGTAGACGCGCAGGAGGACAGAATTCGACCATGAGCATTTTTACCTTGCCGGGCATTCCCAATACCCACTCGCACGCCTTTCAACGGGCCATGGCTGGCCTGGCCGAACGGCAGACCGATCGCCAGGACAGTTTCTGGACGTGGCGCGAAGTCATGTATCGCTTTGCCGGCCGTGTAACTCCGGAATCGCTGCACGACATCGCCGCGCAGGTGTACGTGGAAATGCTGCAGGCCGGTTACACCAGCGTGTGCGAATTCCATTACCTGCACCATCAGGCCGACGGACGGCAGTACGACGATCCGGCGGCGATGTCACTGGCATTGATTGCCGCCGCACGTGAAGCCGGTATACGCCTGACGCTG
>JAYSXN010000305.1:0-11174 GCA_043717405.1 Gammaproteobacteria bacterium | reverse complement strand
GAGCTTGCGTCCAACATGCGGCTGGGCGAGGCCCTTGCTGTGTCGCCGGGCTGGGAAACCGCCGTGGAAACAGTGCTCGGCAGTTTGCTGGAGGCGGTAACCGTGGATGCGCCGGAGCAATGGCTGGCGCCGCTGCAGCAACTCAAGCAAGGCCGCGTGGCATTGGTTGCTTCGGCGCTCGCGTCGCAGGAATCGAGCGCCGGCAGCCTGGCAGCATACGTGCACGGACCAGCTGCAATCCTGCGCCTGCTCGAAAAAATTCGCGTCGCCGACGACATTGACGGCGCACGGGCTGCACTGGCGAGCCTGGCCGCCGATGAGTCGGTAATCCTGCGCAGTGGCGAGTGGTTCGGCGCTGGCTGGATTCGCGTGTTGCGCAGCGGTGAGGCGCAGCAAGGCTCGCTGGCGCGTGAAAACGAACTCAAACAACTGCGTCAACAGATCCAGGCACTCGCTGAAAGCGAAAAATCCTGCAGCGAGCGTTTGGCTTCGATGCGCGACAGCTTGCTGGAAGCCGAGCAGCATCGTGAAGAGGCGCAGCGCAAGTTGTACGTCGGTCATCGCAGCGTGTCCGAGCTGGCGGGACAGCTGCAGGGACTGCGCAGCCGCCTGGAAACCGCGCAGGCGCGCGTCGGCAAGATCGACGCGGAGTTGCTTGCACTTGAGCAAGCCATGTCGGAAGCCCAGGCGCAGACCCAGCAATCGCGCGCAAAGCTGGAAGAAGCGATTGCGCGCATGGCCGAGCACGAGACCCAACGCCAGCAGCTCGATGGCGCGCGGCGTAACCTTACCGAGGCCAGGGAAGTGGCGCGAGCGCAGGCAAAGCTGGCGCGCGAGAGTGCTCACATGCTTGCGTTGACGCTGGAATCCCAGCGGGCGCGAGTGCTGGCCCTGACCCAGTCGCTCGCGCGGATGGGCAGCCAGCGCGCGCAGTTGGAACTGCGCTTGAACGAACTGCTTGGGCAACTGGCCGAAGGCGATGCACCGATCCTTGCACTGCAGGCGCAGCGACAGGTGGTTCTGGACCAGCGCGTCATCGTGGAAAAAAACTTGGGGCACGCGCGCTCGAAC
This sequence comes from Gammaproteobacteria bacterium, assembly GCA_043717405.1. Taxonomy (GTDB): domain Bacteria; phylum Pseudomonadota; class Gammaproteobacteria; order Xanthomonadales; family Xanthomonadaceae; genus Arenimonas. Next base: position 10,103 of record JAYSXN010000305.1, on the reverse strand, counting down.
CTCGACGGCATCGAGTCGGAATTGCGCAAGGTTGAACAAGCCCGCCAGCAATCCGACCAGCAGGCGCTCGCGCAGCGGGAAGCCATCATCGGCAAGCGGATGCAGGAGCAGGCCCTGGCATTGAAATCCGCGCAGATCAGCGATGCCGTGATCGCCGCTGGCCTGGAACTGGAAATCGTATTGCGCGACCTGCCCGAGCAGGCCGGCTTTGATGCATGGACCAAGGCGCTTACCGACATCGATGCCAAAATGCGCCGGCTTGAGCCGGTGAACCTTGCGGCCATCCAGGAATACGGCGAGCACAGCGAGCGCAAGACTTACCTGGACGCGCAGAACGCCGACCTGACACAGGCGCTGGAAACACTTGAAAGTGCCATCCGCAAGATCGATCGGGAGACCCGCGGACGCTTCAAGGAAACGTTCGACCGCGTCAATGCTGGCGTGCAGGACCTGTATCCGCGCTTGTTCGGTGGCGGCCACGCCTACCTGGAGCTCACGGGGGAGGACCTGCTCGACACCGGCGTTTCGATCATGGCGCGTCCGCCGGGCAAGCGGGTGTCGAATATTTCGCTGCTGTCCGGTGGCGAGAAAGCACTGACCGCGGTGGCGCTGGTATTCGCGATCTTCCGCCTGAATCCGGCGCCGTTCTGCCTGCTGGATGAGGTGGACGCGCCACTGGACGAGGCCAACGTTGGCCGGTTTTCATCGCTGGTGACCGAGATGAGCGAACAGGTGCAATTCCTGTTCGTCACCCATAACAAGGCCACGATGGAAGCGGCGCAGCAACTGTCCGGCGTGACCATGCGCGAGCCAGGCGTGAGCCGGCTGGTATCGGTCGACTTGGCTGAAGCATCGCGGCTGGTTGGTGCGGCATAATCACTGGCAGCCCGGCCCACGTCGGCCGGCAGCGATGCACTCGCGGCAAACACCTGGAGACGTACGATGATTCAAGGACTGAGCGATACCAACCTGCTGCGCCTGGGCATCGGCCTGGCCGCCGTCATCCTGTTCGCGATCATCGCGTTCTCCAGCCGCAGCAAGCCGGGGCAGGGCAAACGCGTAGCCTCGACCAAAGCGCCCGATGGCGAGCCGCGCGTCGAGCCGACGTTGCGCGAGATCATTGAAGCCGGTCCGGATCCGATGGCCTCGGCGCCTCAGCGTGATGCGATCGAGACACAGGCCCACCCAGCCGCGGAAGCGACGGCCGCCGCGATCACCACCAAGACCGACTCACAACTCGGCGTGCGCCCCAGCCCCGACTACGACAAGATCGTGTCGGTGTTCCTGGTCGCACGCGCCGGCCAGTCGCTGAACGGATCCGACCTGGTGGTAGCCGCGGAAAAGGCCGGCCTGGTGTACGGTCACATGAACATCTTCCATCGCCTGGTGGACAACCACCCGGAGCTTGGGCCGATCTTCAGCGTTGCCAACCTGGTCAAGCCCGGGTTTTTCGACCTGCGCAACATAAATCAGCTGCAGACGCCCGGCATCAATTTCTTCATTACGTTGCCGGGACCGATCAGCGCGCTCGATGCCTGGGACGCGCTGCTGCCGACGGCGCAGCGCATGGCCGAGCTGCTCGATGCGGTGTTGCTGGACGAGGAACGCAACGCGCTCGGCCGCCAGCGCATCGCCAACATCCGCGACGAACTCCGTGCCTTCGACCGCGCACGGGAAAAAGCGAATATCCGACCGGGACGCTAGCCCATGGCCGCGACCGCGGCGCAACGCGCAGCCAAGCTGCGAGCGTTGATAGACGAAGCCAACTACCGGTATCACGTGCTCGATGACCCGGCGATTGCCGATGCGCAGTACGACGCGCTGATGCGTGAGCTCGAGGCAATTGAAGCAGCCAACCCGGCGTTGCGTGTGGGCGACTCGCCGACGCTTCGTGTCGGTGGCAAGGCCTCTGGGGATTTCCCTCCGGTCCAGCACTCACGGCCGATGTTGTCGCTGGCGAATGCTTTTTCCGCCCAGGAAGTGCTCGACTTCGTGGCGCGCATCAGCGCCGCCACTGGCGAGCAGTCTCCGGAGTTTTCAACCGAGCCCAAGCTCGACGGCCTGGCGATAAGCCTGCGCTACGAAGATGGTGTGTTCGTGCGCGGCGCGACCCGCGGCGACGGTGATACCGGCGAGGATGTCACCGCCAACGTGCGCACGATCAGGGCGGTACCCTTGCGCCTGCGCGGAGCGGCACCGGCATTGCTGGAAGTGCGTGGCGAGGTGTACATGCCACGTGCCGGATTCGAGGCCTTCAACGAAGGCGCGCGCAACCGAGGGGAGCGGACGCTGGCCAATCCGCGTAATGGCGCCGCCGGTTCCCTGCGCCAGCTCGACTCGCGCATCAGCGCCGCAAGGCCGCTGAGTTTCTACGCTTATGCTCTCGGCGGCCATGACGGCTGGCAGCCCGCGCCACGGCATTCGGAAGTGCTCGCGCAACTTCGCGCGCTCGGCTTCCCGGTGAGTCCGGAAGCCTCCACGGCCCGCGGCGCCGATGGCCTGCTGGCCTATTTCGAGCGCATCGGCGCGCTGCGTGACCAGCTGCCCTACGACATCGACGGTGTTGTCTACAAGCTCGACCGGCTCGACCAGCAGGATGCGCTCGGCTTCGTGTCGCGCAGCCCGCGCTGGGCGTTGGCGCACAAGTTTCCCGCGCAGGAACAGACAACAACAGTGCAGTCTATCGACGTGCAAGTCGGTCGCACCGGTGCGATCACGCCGGTGGCACGGCTGGCGCCGGTCAACGTAGCCGGTGTCGTGGTAACCAGCGCCACCCTGCACAACGGCGACCAGATTGCGCGCCTTGATGTGCGAGTGGGCGACAGCGTGATCGTGCGCCGCGCCGGTGACGTGATTCCGGAAGTGGTCAGCGTGATTGCCGACGAGCGCCCACGCGATGCTTCGGGTGCGCCGATCCATCCGCCGTTTTCTATGCCGAACCATTGCCCGGTGTGTTCCTCGGCCGTGGTGCGCGAGGAAGGCGAGGCAGCGGCGCGCTGCAGCGGCGGCCTGTTCTGTCCGGCGCAGCGCAAGCAGGCGATCATCCATTTCTCCTCGCGCCGGGCCATGGATATCGAAGGGCTCGGCGACCGCCTGATCGACGACCTGGTGGACCTGGGCTATGTGCACACCGTGGCCGACCTGTACCGCATGGACCTGGAAAAATTCCAGCGGATGCGCCAGCGTGCGGCGCAGCGCGAGGATGATGGCGGGAACGTGGAGTTGCGCAAAGCTGGCAAGCTGCCCAGCAAGTGGGCCAGCAACCTGCTCGAGTCCATCGAGCGCAGCCGGCATACACGCCTTGAGCGTTTATTGTTCGCGTTGGGCATTCGTGACGTTGGCGAATCCACGGCGAAGGCATTGGTTCGGCATTTCGGTACCCTGGACGCGATCATGGCAGCCGACGAAGAGTTGTTGCTGCAGGTGCCCGACGTCGGCCCGGTAGTGGCTGGCCGCATCGTGCGTTTTTTTCACGAGCCGCATAACCGCCAGGTGGTGCAGTCTCTGCGCGAGGCGGGCGTCAGCTGGCCCGAGAGCACGCCGACACGAACCAGTGAAGGTCCCCTGTCTGGCAAGACGGTGGTGCTTACCGGATCGCTCGGCACGCTCAGCCGCGAACTTGCCGGCGCGCGGCTGGAGGCATTGGGGGCTAAAGTGTCCGGGAGCGTGTCGCGCAAGACCAGCCTGGTGGTGGCGGGTGAATCGGCGGGCTCCAAGCTGGACAAGGCAATCGAACTTGGCATCGAGGTGTGGGACGAGGCTAAACTTTTGGACTTCCTGGATGCACACCCGGCATGAAACGCAGCAACGAAGCAGGTGCGATGCAACAGTGGCAATCAGGCGCGGCGGTGAAGGCGCTGCATTTGCGTGCGCGACTGAACGCGCTGATCCGCAAGTTCTTCGCCGACCGCGGGGTGCTGGAAGTGGAAACGCCGGTGCTGTCGGGTGCCGGCAACACCGACCCCAACATTGAAAGCTTCCACTTGCAATTCGAAGGCGCCGCTGCCGCGGGCCTTGCGCAACGCTGGCTGCGCACCTCGCCGGAATTCGCGCTCAAGCGCCTGCTCGCGTCGGGCGTGGGCAATTGCTACGAGTTGGGCCGGGTGTTTCGCAATGGCGAATTTGGCCGCCTGCACAATCCCGAATTCACCATGCTTGAGTGGTACCGGGTTGGCTGGACGCACCACCAGTTGATGGACGAGTGCGCCGAGCTGGTGAAGGACGCGCTGCGCATGGCCGGGCGCAGCGCGAGCGTGCGCGAATCGAGTTTCCGACAGTTGTACATCGACCAGCTCGGGATCGATCCGCTCACCGCCAGCGAGGCGGAACTGCGTGGCCCGCTGGCCTTGTTCGACATCCGTGCCGAAGGCTTGTCGCGCGATGACTGGACCGATTTGCTGATGACGCATCTGATCCAGCCATCCATTCCGCAGAACCGGATCCTCATGGTCTATGACTATCCGAAGGGCCAGTCGGCGCTCGCGCGCATTCGGCAGGGCGACGTGCCCGTAGCGGAGCGCTTCGAGCTTTATCTTGGTCCCGTCGAGCTTGCCAACGGCTATAGCGAACTCAACGATCCCGATGAACAACGCGAACGCGTCCTGCGCGACCTCAGCCGGCGCCGCAAGCGTGGCGTGGTGGAGCCGCCCGTGGACGAACGCTTGATGGCTGCATTGCCGGCGCTGCCGGACTGCGCTGGCGTCGCCCTGGGTGTCGACCGGCTGCTCATGTGCATGCTCGGCAGCGAGCTCCTCGCCGACACCTTGTCGTTTCCCTTCGACAGGGCTTGACTCCGCCGCCGCGGTCAGGCCCCGGCAGCTTCGGCGCGGGTAGCTACCGCGAAGCGATTGCGACCCTGTGCCTTGGCCTCGTACAGGGCCAGGTCGGCTTGCACGAGCAATTCGTTCGCCAGCCGCGCATGGTCCGGGAAAACCGCCACGCCAATCGACGTCGTCAGTTTTGGCAGCAGGTTTCCTTCGTGCAACACATCCATCTCGGCCATCGTGCGCATCAGCTCGACGGCGCGGCGCGTTGCCGTGGGCAGGTCCATCTCCGGCATGATCAGTACGAATTCTTCACCGCCCTGGCGACAGGAGATATCTTCACTTCGGGAATTGTTTTGCAGGATGCGCGCAAAAGCGACCAGCACGGCGTCCCCTGCGGCATGGCCGAAGCGGTCGTTGAAGTCCTTGAAGTGATCCAGGTCGAACGCCAATACCGACAACGACAAACCGCGGCGCTTGCTGCGTGATATTTCACGGCCGAGTGATTCGCTGAGGTAGCGACGGTTGAACAACCCGGTCAGCGGGTCGCGCACCGACAGGTCGCGCAAGCTCTGGCGCAGTTTCAGGTTGGCGAGCGCAAGCGCGAGTTGATCGGCTGCCGCCATGGCAACCTGCAGTTTGGGAAATGCACCCTCGCCGGCGCAGCTCAGGTACACCCAACCGAGGGATTCACCCTGGGCCAGCAGTGGAATGCACGCGGCAGAGGAAGGCGAGGCATCGGCGGCGACGATCATGTGCGGACACGGGGGTTGTTCGGAAAGAGCATCGGTCAGGTACGGGCGCTTGCGCTGCATGCAGTGGCAATCCTCCGCGGAGGCTTGCAGGCGCGTGGGCGACAGATGCGTTCCCCACAGGTGCGTGGCCTCGGCGAGGCCTTCGCCGTCAAGCAGCGGGTAGATGGTTCCAGCACTGTCAGGCAGCAAGAGCGACAGCATTTGTTCGCTGGTCTGCAGCGCCTCGGCAAGATCCGTGCAATCGATGAGCAGGTTGCCATAGCGGCCGAGCAAGGCCAGGTCGGTGCTGCGCGAAGCCTGGCCTTTTTGCACTTCGAGCAGTTGCGCTTGCGCCGCCAACAGCCGTTGCTCCTGGGCGGCTTCACGCTTCTCAGCTTGCACCAGCAGTTGGTGCAATGTCAGCAGGAGAACCACGGCGAAAGCCAATGCACCGGTAAGCAGCAGTTGGTTGTGCAGCGCCCACGCCAGCGAGGCCACCAGGATAAGCAGCAAGGACGCAAGCCCGAAGAAGGCCGGCCTGGCTGGTCCTGATATGAGGCGGAAACCCATGCCTCACCTTAGGAGCTTTACCGGGGGCTGACAATGAAAGCGGCGTGCGCACGGTCACAAGCAGCGATATGCGGACTGAATCGGGGCTGAGGAAAATGCTGCCTGTCCGGCAGGTTCTCGCCCGATTCATTGGCTCCTGCTTATTTTCGCAACGAACAACGCGACCGCACCCGGTCTGGAGGATGAAATGAAAAACGTGTCTCGTAAACTCGCCCTGGTGCTTGGCATGGCTCCAGCCCTGCTAGCCGGGGCCGCGCAGGCCGCGCAGGACTACGGCAACAATGACTCTTACCGCGACGGCGTCTACGACAGCCGCAGCGGTTATAACGACAACGCTTACGGACGCGGCAGCAGCTACTACGGCCGAGACGATCGTTATGCCTACTCCGACCGCGGCAACCGCCGGTATGTCCGCTGCGAGTCGACGGATCGGCGCACCGTCATATGCAGCGTCGACACGACCGGTGGCGTCAGGCTGGTGCAGCAGCTGTCGGATCGCAGTTGCGTGAGGGGGCGCAACTGGGGCGCAAACCAGCAGGGTATATGGGTGACCGACGGCTGCCGCGCGCGCTTCGAGGTGAACGATGCAGGCGTTGGCTACGGCGCAGTCTACGGTGGCGTGACCGGCGGGAGCTATGCGACTTCGCGCGCGGTGCGTTGTGAATCACGCAATGGCAGGACGGTGTTCTGCGGCCCGAATTTCGGGCGGCGCGTCCGGCTCGTCAACCAGCTCTCCGACACTGCCTGCGTTCGCGGCCGCAACTGGGGAACCAACCGTGGCGAACTGTGGGTAAGCCGCGGCTGCCGAGGCGAGTTCGTGATTGGAAACGGCGGCGCCTACGGCAGCAACTACGGCAGCAACTACCGCTACTGACGTGCAGTACGTTGCCTGTTTAAATCCGGCGCCCGGCCTTCGCCGGGGGTTTTTTTGATGCTTTGCCTTGGGGCGGTGCAATCGCCCGGGGCGTGCCCATGGTCTCGGCAACGCGCATGCCCCACGAAGTGGCCAGGCGCAGCGGTGGCAACGCCAGCGTCAGCGCCTCCACGCTCCAGCGGCGCAACTTTGCCGGCGCCAGGTTGAGTGCTTCGGCAAGCGGCGCCGGCAACCAGTCCGATCCTGCGCGGCGCAAGCGACAGACGCTGTCGGCGTAGCGGCCCGCGGCCCAAGTGGCAGCAACGGCCTTGGCGGTCGCCGTTATGAGCGGCTCCAATGGCGTGAAGCGGATCAGCGGGCTGCTGAAACTTTCCGGTATCCATGCGCGCAGGACGGCGTGCAGCCCGGCCTGGGTCGCCAGCGGTGTAAGCACGCTTTGGGTCTGGGCGACAGCGAGGATACCTTCAACCTCCCAGCCAGCCGGCTTGATCCGGTAGCTGGAATAAATTTCCTTGACCAGCAGCCGTTGCAGGCGCTCCGGGGCATCCCCGCGACCGGCATGGGTGATCGCCCTGGGCAGGAAGGGCTTGAGCATCGGCAACCGGTCCAGCGCGACCTGCAAGGCCGCTGCCGCCCCAGCCTTCACGCAGGCGGCGTGCAAGGACGTTTCAATGCCGCGCTCGGGCCGCGCCAGCGCTGGTTGCTTCGATGCAGTGACGCGCGTTGCCATGGCCGGCAGCATACCGGAACGACTGCTCACGGGTGGCAGCCGCCGGCCGGGTAAACTAGGCAGGAACGCCGGAGCAGCAATGGATTTCGACCGCTACGACCACATCCGTCCCATCCACTGGACCGGCCGCCGTTTGACGCTGCTCGACCAGCGCGCCTTGCCGTTCGAGGTGGCGCACGTGGAATGCCTGGACAGCCACCAGGTCAGTGCCGCAATCAGTTCACTGGTGGTGCGCGGGGCACCGGCGATTGGCATTGCCGCGGCGTATGGCGTAGTGCTGGCGTCGCACGACGTGCAAGCAGACTCTGGAGCTGAGGCTTACGTCTCAATGCAGGCAGATATAAGCGAGCTCAACGCTTCGCGCCCAACCGCGGTCAACCTGATGTGGGCCATTGCGCGCATGGGCGCTGCGCTGCGCTCAGCAGGCCGCGATTGGCGGCAGGTGATCGAGAACGAGGCAAAGTCCATCGAGCGCGAAGATCTTGCAGCTAACCGGCACATGGGTGAACTCGGCGCGAGCCTGATCAGCCCAGGATCCGGCGTGCTCACCCATTGCAACACCGGCTCGTTGGCCACCGCCGGCTTCGGCACTGCGTTGGGAGTGATTCGGGCGGGCGTGGCGATGGAGCGCATCGCCAAAGTATTTGCCGGCGAAACCCGGCCGTGGCTGCAGGGCGCCAGGCTGACAGTATGGGAGCTGCGCGAAGACGGCATCGCGGCCACGTTGATTGCCGATGCGGCCGGCGCGCATTTGATGAAAACCGGCGCGGTGCAATGGTTGATCGTCGGCGCCGACCGCATCTGCGCCAACGGCGACACCGCCAACAAGATCGGCACCTACGGCCACGCTATCGCCGCGCGCCACCATGGCGTCAAGGTGATGGTGGTTGCGCCGGCATCGACGGTAGACATGGACAGTCCCGATGGCAGCCACATCCATATCGAGGAGCGCCACGGCGACGAATTGCTGGCCATGTCCGGCGTGCGCACGGTGGCTGATGGCGTGCTCGCCTTCAATCCGGTATTCGACGTCACCCCGGCGGAATTGATCGACGCGCTGGTCACCGAGCGCGGCGTGATCATGGCCCCCACGCTGGCAAAAATGACCGCCGCGTTCGGACCGCTGTCAAGCACCGCAAAGCCTTGATTTTCGCGGCTCTCAGGGCTTATCCACAGGGCCCTGTTCTGCTATGATTTGATGTCTTGCAAACGGACCAAATAATGGCTGAGCTCGCGAAGGAAATCATCCCGGTAAACCTCGAAGACGAGATGCGCAGGAGTTACCTTGATTACGCCATGAGCGTGATCGTGGGGCGCGCGCTTCCGGATGTCCGCGATGGCCTGAAACCGGTCCACCGCCGCGTGCTGTTCGCCATGCACGAACTCGGCGCGCACTCCAACAAGCCGTACTACAAGTCGGCGCGCATCGTCGGTGACGTGATCGGTAAGTACCATCCGCATGGCGACCAGTCGGTGTACGACACGCTGGTGCGCATGGCTCAGCCGTTCTCGCTGCGCTACATGCTGGTCGACGGGCAAGGCAACTTCGGTTCCGTCGACGGCGACTCCGCCGCGGCGATGCGTTACACCGAAGCGCGCATGGCCAGGCTCACCCACCAGCTGATGGCGGACATCGACAAGGACACCGTCGATTTCCAGCCCAACTATGATGAAAAGGAACAGGAACCCACGGTCATGCCGACCCGGGTTCCGAATCTTCTGATCAATGGTTCTGCCGGCATCGCCGTCGGCATGGCAACGAACATCCCGCCGCACAACCTGACTGAAGTCATCAACGCCACCATCGCGCTGATCGATGATCCGGAAGTGACCATCGGCGACCTGATTACGCATATTCCCGGTCCGGATTTCCCGACCGCCGGCATTATCAATGGCGCTGCCGGAATCCATGCCGCGTATCACACCGGCCGTGGCCGGGTGCGCATGAAAGCGCGCGCCGAGATCGAGATCAACGAGGACAATGGTCGCGAATCGATCATCGTCACCGAGCTGCCGTACCAGGTGAACAAGGCGCGGCTGATCGAGAAAATCGCCGAGCTGGTGAAGGAGAAAAAACTCGAAGGCATCTCCGAGCTGCGCGATGAGTCCGACAAGGACGGCATGCGCATCTACATCGAGGTCAAGCGCAACGAGTCGGCCGAGGTCATCCTCAACAATCTGTACCAGCAGACGCAGATGGAGAGCGTGTTCGGCATCAACATGGTGGCGCTGGTGGACGGCCGCCCGCAGTTGCTCAACCTCAAGCAGGTGCTGGAAGCGTTCGTGCGGCATCGCCGCGAAGTGGTTACCCGTCGCACTATCTTCGAGCTGCGCAAGGCGCGTTCACGCGCGCACATCCTCGAAGGCCTGACCGTTGCTCTGGCCAACATCGACGAGATGATCGAGCTGATCAAGACCTCGCAGAGTCCGCA